>VAWU01000055.1 GCA_005888325.1 Actinomycetota bacterium | reverse complement strand
TGCCGAGCTCCACCAGTACGGATCGGTGTTGCGGGTGGTGTCGCGCGACGAGCTGCGCGCCGCGGCGCGCGAGGTGGCGGGGGAGATCGCGTCGAAGAGCCCGACCGTGATCAGGCGGGCCAAGGAGTCGCTCAACGGCATCGATCCCGTCGACGTGAAGCGCAGCTACCGCTTCGAGCAGGGCTTCACGTTCGAGCTCAACCTTTCGGGAGTAGCCGACGAGGCCCGGCAGGCGTTCGTCGAAAAGCGCGACGCCGACTTCTCCTGATGACCGACTTCTCCGTATGACCGACCTCTCATGACCGACAAGCGGATGACGGAGGCCGACGTCGTGGCCGAGCTGCGCGACGGCATGACGATCGGCATCGGCGGGTGGGGGTCACGGCGCAAGCCCATGTCGCTCGTGCGGGCCATCCTGCGTTCGCCGTTGCGCGACCTCACCGTCGTGTCCTACGGCGGTCCCGACGTCGGCATGCTCTGCGCCGCGGGGAAGGTTCGCAAGGCGGTTTACGGCTTCGTGTCCCTCGACTCCATCCCGCTCGAGCCCCAGTTACGCGTCGCCGGCCAGCAGGGTGCGATCGAGGCCGTCGAGCTCGACGAAGGCATGCTGCAGTGGGGCCTGTACGCGGCCGCGCTCCGGCTCCCCTTCCTCCCCACCCGTGCCGGCCTGCACTCGGGCGTCATCGACATCAACCCGCAGCTGCGCACCGTGCGCTCGCCCTACGACGACGGCGAGGAGCTGGTGGCCGTGCCCGCCATCGCGCTCGACGTGGCGCTCGTGCACATGAATCGGGCCGACGCGAGCGGGAACGGCCAGTACCTCGGACCCGACCTCTACTTCGACGACCTGTTCTGCATGGCGGCCCGCCGCCGCTTTCTGTCGTGCGAGCGCATCCTCACCACCCACGCGCTGCTGACCGAAGGATCGGTGCACACGTTGCGCATCAACCGCATGATGACCGACGGTGTCGTCGAGGCGCCGAACGGAGCCCACTTCACCTCGTGTGACCCCGATTACGGACGGGACGAGGCGTTTCAGAAGGAGTACGCGTCCACGGATTGGAGCGAGTTCAAGGCCCGCTACATCGACGTCGACGAGGCCGAGTACCGCCGGCTGGTGACCCGGTGACCGGCGGCGTCTCGCTCGCCGAGATCTGTGTCGTCGCGTGCGCCGAGGTGTGGCGGGGCGATGGCGAGGTGTTGGCCAGCCCCATCGGCATCGTCCCCACGATCGGCGCCCGTCTGGCGAAGGCCACGTTCGAGCCCGACCTGTTGGTCACCGACGGCGAGGCGCTCGTCGTCGCCAATCCGCTGGCGGTCGGCGCAGGCCGGCACGAGAAGGTCGTCGAGGGCTGGATGCCCTACCGCTCGGTCTTCGACGTGGTCTGGTCGGGCCGGCGCCACGTGATGATGGGCGCCACCCAGATCGACCGGCACGGCAACCAGAACATCGCCTGCATCGGCGAGTGGGCACGACCCAAGGCGCAGCTGCTCGGGGTGCGCGGCGCGCCGGGCAACACCGTCAACCACGCCACGAGCTACTGGGTGCCGAACCATTCGACGCGTGTGTTCGTCGAACATGTCGACTTCGTATCAGGCGTCGGCTACCCGTCGCCGACGCCCTTCCACGAGATCCGCCGGGTGGTGAGCAGCAAGGGCGTGTTCGACTTCGAGACGTCGGACCGCACCATGCGTCTGCGCTCGTTCCACCCCGGCGTGTCCGTCGACGACATCGTCGCGGCGACCGGCTTCCCGCTGGTCGTGGACGACGCCGTACAGGAGACGCGCCCGCCCACCGACGACGAGCTCCGCTTGATCCGAGAGGCGCTCGACCCCGGCGACCTGCGTGGCGCCGAGGTGCGGTGACCGCGTGAAGGGGCCGCTGCACACCCGTTTGTGCGACCTGCTCGGGGTGGAGTACCCGATCGTGCAGACCGGCATGGGCTGGGTGGCGGGGCCCCGCCTGGTCGCGGCCACGAGCAACGCGGGTGCCCTCGGCATCCTGGCGGCAGGCACCATGACGTTCACCGAGCTGCGCGCGGCCGTGGCCGAGGTGAAGGCGCGAACCGACGAGCCCTTCGGAGTGAATATGCGCGCCGACCAGGCCGACGTCGTCGACCGCGTCGACCTGGTGGTCAAGGAAGGCGTGCGGGTTCAGGGACGGAGGCGTCGTCGTCATCCCGTCGATCGGCGCCAAGCGCCACGCGGAGAAGGTGGCCGCGTGGGGCGTCGACGCGGTGCTCGTGCAGGGGGGCGAGGGCGGCGGTCACACGGGCCAGGTGCCGACCTCGCTGCTGCTGCCCCAGGTGGTGGACGTGCTCGACATCCCCGTGATCGCGGCCGGCGGCTTCTTCGACGGCCGCGGCCTCGTGGCCGCGCTCGCCTATGGGGCGAGTGGTGTCGCCATGGGCACGCGCTTCCTGCTCACCCGCGACAGCACCGTGCCCGACGCGGTGAAGCAGGCCTATCTCTCCAAGTCGGTCACCGACACGATCGTCACGACCCAGGTCGACGGTGTGCCCCACCGGGTGCTGCGCACCGAGTTCGTCGACCGGCTGGTGCGCTCGCGACCGGCGACGAGCCTGCCGCGGGCGGTGCGCAACGCCCTCGCGTTCCAGCGGCTGTCGGGCACCCCGTGGCGCGCGATCCTGCGTGAGGGGCTCGCCATGAAGCGCTCGCAGGAGCTCACCTGGAGCCAGGTGGTCATGGCCGCGAACACGCCCATGCTGCTCAAGGCGGCCATGGTCGACGGCCGCCCCGACCTCGGCGTGATGTCGAGCGGCCAGGTCGTCGGCGTCATCGACGACCTCCCGTCGGTCGCCGAGCTCGTCCAGCGGATCATCGCCGAGGCCGAGGCCACGCTCACCCGCCTCACCGCGCCCTGACCCCAGCTCACACGCGCTTCTTGGTGCGCTCAACCCCCGCGACGGTGGTTGAGCGCACCAAGGACGCCGCCCGCGGGGTCAGTCGAGGCGTTCGATGATCGTGACGTTGGCCTGGCCGCCGCCTTCGCACATGGTCTGCAGGCCGTAGCGACCGCCCGTGCGCTCGAGCTCGCAGAGGAGCGTGGCCATGAGGCGGGTGCCGGTGGCGCCGAGGGGGTGGCCGAGGGCGATGGCGCCGCCGTTGACGTTGACGCGGGCAAGATCGGCGCCCGTCTTCTTCTGCCACGCGAGCACCACGGAGGCGAACGCCTCGTTGATCTCGATCCGGTCGATGTCGTCCAGCGTCATGCCCGCCCGCTGCAGCGCGTAGGCGGTGGCGGGGATCGGCGCGGTCAGCATGTAGATGGGGTCGGCGCCCCGGCACGAGAGGTGGTGCACCCGCGCCCTCGGCTTCAACCCGTGCGTGCGCACGGCCGCCTCCGACGCGACAAGCACGGCCGAGGCGGCGTCGGAGATCTGGCTCGACACCGCCGCGGTCAGCCGGCCGCCCTCCACCAACGTGCGCAGGGACGCGATCTTGGCCCGGTCGGGCTCGCGGGGGCCCTCGTCGCGCGTGACGCCGGCGAGCGGCACGATCTCGCGGTCGAAGCGGCCCTCCTCGGTGGCCCGGATGGCGCGGAGGTGTGACTCGGCCGCGTACGCCTCCATGTCGTCGCGCGAGATCGCCCACTTCTCGGCGATGAGCTCGGCGCCGCGGAACTGCGACACCTCCTGGTCGCCGTACCGCGCCCGCCAGCCCTCGGACCCCGAGAACGGGTCGGTGAACCCGAACTGCTCGGCGACGGTCATGGCCGACGCGATCGGGATCATGCTCATGTTCTGCACGCCGCCGGCGACGATGAAGTCGTTGGTGCCGCTCATCACCGCCTGGGCGGCGAAGTGCAGCGCCTGTTGCGACGATCCGCACTGGCGGTCGATCGTCGTGCCGGGGACCTCCTCCGGCATCCCGGCCGCGAGCCACGCGGTGCGCGCGATGTCGCCGGCCTGGGGACCGATGGCGTCGACGCATCCGAGGAACACGTCGTCGACCGCGAGCGGATCGACCTCGTTGCGGTCGAACAGCGCGCGGATCACGTGGGCGCCGAGGTCGGCCGGGTGCACCGCGCGGAGGCCGCCGCCGCGCCGGCCGACCGGCGTGCGCACCGCGTCGATGAGGTACGCCTCGGCGCGCTCAGACACGCGCGATCACCGACGATCCGTGACCGAACAGGCCCTGGTTGACGGTGAGCCCGACGCGTGCCCCCTCGACCTGGCGGCCGGTCGCCTCTCCCCGCAACTGCCAGGTGAGCTCGCACACCTGGGCGATGGCCTGGGCGGGGACCGCCTCGCCGAAGCACGCCAGCCCACCGCTGGGGTTCACCGGGATGCGTCCGCCGATGGTGGTGTCACCGTCGTTGAGGAGGCGCTCGGCCTCGCCCTCCTTGCAGAGGCCGATGTTCTCGTACCAGTCGAGCTCCAGCGCCGACGAGAGGTCGTACACCTCGGCCAGGTCGAGGTCGTCGGGCCCGATGCCCGCCTCCGCGTATGCGGCGTCGGCGATCGAGTCGCGGAACGACGCCTCGGGCAGGGCCACGCCGCACGCGGAGTCGGTTGCGAAGTTAGGCATCTCGATGACCGTGTTGGGGAACCGCGGGGTGACGGTGGAGACCCCGGCGATGGTGACGGGCTTCGACGTGTGCCGCCGGGCGAAGGCCATGCTCGTGACGACGAGCGCGGCACCACCGTCGCTCGTGGCGCAGATCTCGAGCAGCCGCAGGGGATCGGCAACGACCGGAGAGGCGAGCACCTCGTCCTCGGTGACCTCCTTGCGGTAGCGCGCTCTGGGGTTGTCCAGCCCGTGGCGTGCGTTCTTGACCTTGACGCGCGCGAAGTCGCGCTCGGTGGCGCCGTAGACCTCCATGCGCCGGCGGGCGTAGAGCGCGAAGTACGTCGGGTTGGTGGCGCCGAGCAGGCGAAATCGCAGCCAGTCGGGGTCGTCGGGACGGTCGCCGCCGACGGGCGCGAAGAAGCCCTTGGGGGCGGCGTCGGCACCGACCACGAGAGCGACGTCGCACAGCCCCGCCAGGATGTGGGCACGCGCGGTGCCGAGCGCGCTCGCCCCCGAGGCACACGCGGAGTAACAGCTCGCGACACGCGCCCCCGACCAGCCGAGCGCCTGCGCGAACGTCGCTCCGGAGATGAAGCCGGGGTAGCCGTTGCGGATCGTGTCGGCGCCCGACACGAACTGCACGTCGGTCCACGTCAGCCCCGCGTCGGCCAGGGCGTCGCGCGCCGCGGCCACGCCGTACTCGACGAAGTTGCGTCCCCACTTGCCCCACGGGTGCATGCCGACCCCGAGGACCGCGATGTCGCGCTCGCTCATCGGTTCACCGTGCCTCGTTCCTCGGCCGGTGCACCGATCTGCCACATTGGAGCTGCCCTCCTCGCTGCGCTGCGGTGCTCGCTCATACCGGCTGCCATTTCCAGACCAGGTAGGCGTTGTCGTCGTCCTCGTAGAGGGTCTCGAGCACGAGCTCGACCTCCTGCCCGACACGCAGGTCGTCGACCGAGGCGCCGCCGGCGAGCTGGCCGAGCACCACCATCTTCTCCTCCGCCAGTTCGACCGCAGCGATGGCGTAGGGCTCGAACGGGTCGGGCGACATGTACGGAGGGGGCGGCTGATAGCGGTTGTCGGTGAACGACCACACCCTGCCGCGCCGGCTGAGCGGCACCTCCTCGAGCTCGGTGCCGTCGCAGGCCGGGTTGCGGCAGAAGCGCGACTCGCGCGGGAAGAAATAGGTGCCGCACGTCGTGCAACGGGTGCCGAGGAGCGCGGGTGCCGCGGGATCGGCGGTGAACCATCCCTCGACGGCCGCCACCTGCGTCTTGGCCGGGCTCATCGGCGAAGTCTAACGTCCCGTCAGAAATGGACCTCCGGTACACCGCCGAGGAGGACGCCTTCCGGCAGGAGGCGCGCGCGTGGCTCGAGGTCAACATCCCGCGCGAGCCACTCGCCTCGATGGACACGGCTACCGGCTTCGAGCAGCACCGCCTCTGGGAGCGCACGCTGTACGACGGCGGCTGGGCCGCGGTCTCGTGGCCGGTCGAGTACGGCGGTCGCGGCGCCGACCTCGTGCAATGGCTCATCTTCGAGGAGGAGTACTGGCGGGCCGGCGCGCCCGGCCGGGTGAACCAGAACGGCGTGTTCCTCCTCGGCCCGACGATCATGGAGTTCGGCACCGACGCGCAGAAAGCCGAGCTCCTGCCGCGCATGGCGTCGGGCGACGACATCTGGTGCCAGGGCTGGTCGGAGCCCGACGCGGGCAGCGACCTGGCCGGCATCCGCAGTCGGGGTGCGCGCGAGGGCGACGAGTGGGTGCTGACCGGCCAGAAGACGTGGTGCTCGCGCGGCGCGTTCGCCGACTGGATGTTCGGGATCTTCCGCACCGATCCCGAGTCCGAGCGCCATCGGGGCCTCACGTTCATCCTCGTTCCCCTCGACACCGAGGGCATCACCGTGCGCCCCATCGCGCAGCTCGACGGCGAGACCGGCTTCGCGGAGGTCTTCCTGGAGGAGGCACGGGTACCCGTGGCCAACACCCTCGGCGAGGAGGGCAGGGGTTGGGCCGTCGCCATGGGGACGGCCGGCTTCGAGCGGGGCGTCAGCCTGCGCAGTCCTGCCCGCTTCGTGTCGACGGCCCGTCGCCTCGTCGAGCTGTACCGGGCAGCGCCGGCTGCACAGGAGCGCGACGCCGTCACGCGCGCCTGGATGGACGCGGAGGCATACGCGCTGCACACGCAGTGGACGGTGTCGCGCCTCCTCGCGGGGGGCACGATCGGTGCCGAAGCCAGCCTCAACAAGATCTTCTGGTCGGAGATGGACCTGCGGATGCACGAGACGGCACTGCGTCTGCTCGGCGAGCGACACGACGAGGGCTGGCTCGACGGCTTCCTGTTCTCGCTGTCGGGCCCCATCTACGCGGGTACGAACGAGATCCAGCGCAACGTGATCGCCGAGCGCGTCCTCGGGCTCCCGCGGAGCTGACCCGTGCGCTTCCAGTTCACCGACGACCAGACGCTGTTCCGCGCCGCTGTGCGCGAGCTGCTCGAGAAGGAATGTCCGCCCGCACACGTGCGCGCCATGTGGGAGTCGGCCTCCAGTTACTCGCCCGAGCTGTGGGAGAAGCTCGCGCAGATGGGCGTGGTGGGCCTCACCGTGCCCGAGGAGCACGGCGGCATGGGACTCGACGAGGTCGACCTTGTCCTGATCCTCGAGGAGACGGGCCGCGCCGCGGTGCCGGACCCAGTCGTCGAGACGACCGCGGTCGGGGCCCCGCTGTTACGCGACATCGGTGCGCTCGACCGGCTCCCGCGTGATGGCGTCGTGACCGTCGGTCTCGATGCGCTGCCCCACGTGGCCGGCGCCGATGTCGCCGCCCTCCTGGTGCTCCAACGCGACGACGAGCTGCACGCGCTCACGCGCGCGGCGGTGGAGCTGACCCGGCAGCCGTCACTCGACGGGGCGCGGCGCCTCTTCACGGTCACGTGGCAGCCGGCGGACGGCACCCGTGTCGCCACCGGCGACGACGCGATCCGCGCGGCCGCGCTCGCGTTCGACCGGGGCGCCCTCGCTGCCGCCGCGCAGCTGCTGGGTGTCGCCGACCGGCTCATCGAGATGGCCGCCGACCACGCGCGTCAGCGCGAGCAGTTCGGCCGGCCCATCGGCTCCTTCCAGGCGGTGAAGCACCATCTGGCCAACGCGCTGCTGGCCCTGGAGTTCGCCCGGCCCGTCACCTATCGGGCCGCGTTCTCGGTCGCCACCGATGACGACGAGCGCGCGACCCACGTCTCGATGGCCAAGGCGTACGCGTCGGACGCGGCCGCGCTCGCGGCGCGCACCGCGCTCCAGGTGCACGGTGCGATCGGCTACACGTGGGAGCACGACCTGCACCTCTGGATGAAGCGGGCGTGGGCCCTGGCCGCGGCGTGGGGTGACCCCTCGTGGCACCGGGCGCGCGTCGCCGACGCCCTCCTCTCGCGTTGAGCCGACGCGTCGAGAGTGGTGTCCGTTTTGCGCGCGCCGGGGTCGGTCGGTGCTAGACAGGCCTTCGACTCAACGGGGTGGTCTCGCTGGGGAAAGGGACATCCGTGCGAAAGCTCTCGCTGTCTGCGTTCATCTCGGTCGTCGTCGTTTCGGCGGGGCTGGCGTTCGTGCCCGGCACCGCCCTTGCCAGCAGCACCGTCGTGGTGACCGGCCCCGATGTCGGCACTGTCCCGACGAAGCACTGGGGCCTGGCCAGCCAGGCGGGTGCGTATACCACCGGGTTCGTCACCGGCCCGGCGGTACCTCCGGCGGGAGCCGGCAGCCTGCGCCTCAGCGTCACGGGCGCCACCGGCCACATCTCGGTCTACAACTACGACCACGGCGTGGCCTTCGCGGGGCCCGACGTGATGCTCTCCGACATCGACGCGCTCGGCTACTCGACCTACCGCGACGGCAGCTCGACGCAGCCCGGAGTCGTCCCGTCGTACAACATCGAGATCGACCCCGACGGCCCCTCGACCACGAGCGGGTTCTCGACGCTGGTGTGGGAGCCCGCCAACAACGGCGGCGGCATCGTCGACAACACCTGGCAGACATGGGACGCGTACAACGGGGGCGCCGGCATCTGGTGGTCGACACAGGCGATCCCCGGCGTGTGCGCCGTCTCTTGCTACGTGCCGTGGAGCACGATCGTGGCCAACAACCCGAACGCGACCGTCAAGTTCGGCCTCGGCCCCAACTTGGGATCGGGCCTCAGCGGGTTCTCCGGCAACGTCGACGCGCTGAAGCTCGGCGTCTCCGGTAACACGACCACCTACGACTTCGAACCCGCCGTGTGCACGACCGTCTGCTACGTGGACGGCGTCCACGGCGACGACAACAACGGCGGCACTGCGCCCGCGGACGCCAAGAAGACCATCCAGGCGGGCGTCAACGCGGTCACCCCCGGCGGGACGGTCAACGTGGCCGCTGCGACCTACACCGAGCAGGTCACGATCATCAAGGCGCTGACGCTCACCGGTGCCGGCTCCGGCGTCACGACCGTGCAGGCGCCGGGCACGCTGGCCGACTCGACCTGCCTGCCGCCCACCAACGGCAAGAAGGCGATCGTCGACGTCTGCGCGCCCTCGGCCACGGTCACGATGTCGGGCTTCAAGGTCTCCGGGCCCGGGCCCGGCACCTGCAACAGCCTCCACTACGGCATCGCCGTCACGGGCGCCGCCACCTTGAACCTCAGCTCGTCGACCGTCACCAAGATCCGCGACGAGCCCTTGGGCGGCTGTCAGAACGGCGTCGGGATCCTCGCGGGCCGCAGCGCGAACTCCACGACGGGCACCCTCAATGCGACGGGCGTCACCGTCACCGACTACCAGAAGGGCGGCATCGTCTTCGACAACGCCGGCTCGGGAGGGTCGGTCACGAGCAGCGTGGTCACCGGCGTCGGCAACACGTCCGCGATCGCGCAGAACGGCGTCCAGGTCAGCGGCGGCGCCACCGCGACCCTGACCGGCAACACGATTTCCGGCAACCAGTGCGACCATCCCAGCTGCGGTCCCGATTCCCTGACCCAGACACAGGACGCGGGTGTGCTGCTCTTCCAGGCCGGCGCGGGCACCGTCGTGAGCAGCAACAACGTCAACAACAACGACATCGGCGTCTACAACTTCTCCACCGGCGCCGTCACGATCAACAGCAACACCGTCGCCAACAACCGCTTCGAGGGGATCTTCCTCGACGAGGGCACTGCCAACGTCACGAACAACGACGTCGGGGCGGTGAGCAACATCGGCGTGATGGCCGTCTCCTTCACCGGGGCCGCGGGCAACTCCACCGGCACCCTGACGGGGAACAACATCCACGGCACCGGCGTCGCCGTCCAGGTGATCGACGACGACCTCAGCGACTCGTTCATCCCCGACGTGTCAGGGATGTCGAACCAGCTCGCGGGCAACTTCTACGGCATCGACAACCAGACCGCGAAGAACCTCCTCTTCAAGAAGAACTGGTGGGGGAGTGCGACCGGCCCGTCTGACTGGTCGATCGGCACCGGCACCGGGGTCTCACAGAACGTGCGGTTCTTCCCGTGGAGCACCAATGCCGCGTCGACCACGTTCCAGGTGTGCACGATCGTGGGCACCAACTCGCCCGACACGCTCAACGGCACCGCCGGCAACGACATCATGTGCGGCAAGGGCGCCGACGACACGTTGAACGGCCTGGGCGGCAACGACCTGCTCATCGGCGACGCGGGCAACGACATCCTCGTCGGTGGTCCGGGTGACGACGCCATCCTCGGCACGAGCGGCAACGACACGCTCAAGGGCGGTCAGGGCAACGACTCGCTGCAGGGCGGCCCCGGCACCGACACGTGCCAGGACCCGAACCCGTTCCACTTCGCTACGTGCGAGAACGGGCCCTGATCACTTGACGGGTGTGCGGGCCGGCCGCCGCGGTGGCCGGCCCGCTTCCACCTGGTTGCCACGTGCAGGCGGAGCCGCGATGCTTCGCCCATGGCGAGGATCGAGCTGCCGGCGGGTGAGGGGCCCGACATCGTGCGCGCGCTGTCACTGCGACCGGAGCTGGCGCAGGCGGTGGCCGCCTACGACCAGGCGGTGTGGAACAGCGGGCTCGACTGGCGGCTGCACGAGCTCGTCCGCATGCGCATCGCCCAGCTCAACGAGTGCACGGTGTGCCTGTCGTGGCGGACGCCGCAGGCGGTCGAGGCGGGCGCGACCGAGGCGCTCCTCGTCGGGGTGCATCGCGCGTCGGAGAACGACGACTACACCGCGGCCGAGAAGGTCGCCATCGAGTACGCGGAGCGGTTCTGCACCGACTCGGCGCGGATCGACGACGACCTGATGAGCCGGCTGCGGGAGCAGCTCGACTCGGGCGCGGTGGTCGAGCTCACCCTGGTGATCGCCAAGTACCTCGCCTTCGGGCGCTTCATGCAGGTCCTGGGCCTCGACCAGACGTGTACGTTGCACTTCGATGACGACGGCGCAGTGGTGAGCGCGTCGTAGCCGATCGGCCTGTCGCGGTCGCTCAGCGTTTCAAGTCGGCGAGGAAGTAGCGCAGCGCGTTGTTGAGCACGTCGGCCCGTTCCCACTGGAGGAAGTGGCCAGCCCCGGGCACGACGAACGGGCCGATGCACTCGGTGAAGGCGACCGCGCACTTGTCCGGGAAGTTGGGCCAGATGACGTGGTCGTCGGGACCGTAGAGGACGAGCGTCGGCACGTCGCTCCGCTCGAAGAGGCGCGGCGCCTCCGACAGACCGCGTGCGCCGCACGCCACCTCGTACGCGCCCCAGCTGGCGCGCAGATGATCGACGTCGGCGAAGGGCTCGGTCATGAAGTCGACGTCGTCGGGCGTGAACGTTCCCGGCGCGGCCCAGAGCCGATGGCCGTAGAAGTCGGCGATGTAGGCGCGCCGGCGGGCGGGCGTGTCGAGCTCGGTCAACAACGCGTCGGCATCGCGGCCCTGCCGCAGGAAGTAGTCGGCCGTCGGCCGCATCGAGCGGTCGGGGTCGGGGGCGATGCCGGCCTCGCGGTAGACGTCGCCCAGCTCCGGGGTGATCGTGTTGAAGATGCACTGTCGCGCGACGAACCCGGGGAAGCGCAGCGACAGGTCTTGCGTCGCGCACTCGTCGTGGCCCAGCACGTCGTGCACCAGTCGGTAGACGTCGTGCGCGAAGACCGCGGGGTCGTAGAAGCCGTCGGGCGCGAGGCCCGAGTCGCCGTAGCCGCGCAGGTCCGGGACGATGACCTCGAACCCGGCGTCGGCGAGGGGCGCGATGTTGCGCCACCAGATCCGCTTCGTCTCCGGATAGCCGTGCACGAGCAGGAGCGGGTAGCCGCCTTCGCCCTCCCGCACGTACGCGAGATGCAGGCCATCGGCGACCGGCGCGTGCTCGACGGCGAACATCGACGCAGTCCTACCATGCGGGCGATGGCGAGATGGGGCGAGTTCGAGGCGGCGATGCCGGAGATGGCCGCCGAGGGCCGCAAGCTCCTGTACCAGTTCGGGCTGGGCCTCGGCTTCCTCGCGACCATCCGCCCCGACGGAGGTCCCCGGCTGCACCCGATGTGCCCGATCCTCGCCGAGGGCGGACTGTGGGCGTTCATCGGTGAATCGCCGAAGCTCGGAGACCTGCGGCGTGACGGCCGCTACGCCCTGCATTCGTTCCCGTCGGAGAAGGTCGACGACGAGCTGTACGTGACCGGCCGGGCGGTCGAGATCACCGCCCCCGACGTCATCGCGGCGGTGCGCGCCGCGTACGGCGCGCCGATCCAGACCGACGACGAGGTGCTCTTCGAGCTCCACCTCGAGCGCGCGCTCTGGGCCAGGTACGGGCCGCGGCCTTCGTGGCCACCGGTGTACACGCGCTGGGCTCAGGGCTCGTAGTTGCCGCTCGGCCCCTTGTGCCACCCCGACGCGGCGAAGGTCCCGCCGTCGAGATGGATGGTCGTGCCGGTGACGAAGCGCGAGAGGTCGCCGGCGAGGAAGACGGCCGCGGCCGCGGCGTCGTCGACGTGGCCCAGGCCGAGCGGCACCTTGGCGCCGTAGTCGCCGACCCCGCCCGCGTGCACGGCCTCGGCCAGGCCGGCGTCGCCCTCGGTGGGGATGGCGTCGGGCGCGATGCAGTTCACGCGCACGCGGCGGTCGGCCAGCTCCAGGGCCAGCGTCTTGGTGAGGCTCTCGACGGCCGCCTTCATCGCGGCGTAGATCCCGAACCCGGGTGCGGCGCGGAAGGCCTCGATCGACGTGACGTTGATGATGGAGCCTCCGCGCGGCGGGGGAGGCATCAGCGGCACGCAGCCACGGATGAAATGGGTGACGCTCGTGAAGTTCTCGTCGACGAGCGCGGCCTGGCCCTTGGCGCGCACGTCGAGGAACGACGACCAGAAGCCGCCCCCCGCGTTGTTGACGAGGATGTCGATGGGGCCCAGGCCGGCATCCACCTCGGCGAGCCAGTGCGACACCGCGTCACCGTCGCGCACGTCGAGCACGCCGGTGAGCGCTCGTCGCCCAGTGGCCTCGATCGCCCCCGCGGTCGTGGCCAGTCCGTTCTCGTTGCGGTCGCACACGGCCACGTCGGCGCCGTACGCGGCGAAGGCGCACGCGATTGCGGCGCCGATGCCCTGCGCCGCGCCGGTCACGACGGCGTTGCGGCCTGCGAGCGACGGCGTCGAGGGATCGACGGGCACGGGCCCCATTATGAGACGCACGTCGAAGATCCGGCCCAGGTGCGTGCGGCTTGTCGCTGGGGCCTGATCGAGGGGCCGCTCGACACGATCGGTTGACACTCCGTCAGATCGGGGCGTAGCGTCACGTTTGCAATCGCGATCTAGCGTTCGCTATCGCAAACACTCGTCTCCTGGCAAGCAGCAAGCACCCGCCACCACACCGAGGGGTAGCCCGTGAAACTCGACGTGCTGTACGAGGTCGACGTCCCCAAGCCCTGGCCCGGGCCCCATCCGTGGGGCCAGCGCCAGGCGGAGCAGCAGGCATACAAGGAGGCGCTCGAGCAGATCAGGCTCGCCGACAAGCTGGGCTTCCACACCACCTGGCACGTCGAGCACCACTTCCGCGAGGGGCGGTCGCACTCGCCGGCGCCCGAGGTCATCATCGGCGCGCTCTCGCAGTGCACCGAGCAGATCCGCCTCGGGTTCGGCGTCACGCTCATGCCGCACGCGTTCACCCCGCCGATGCGCGTGGCCGAGAAGGTGGCGACGGCCGACGTCCTGTCCGGGGGCCGCGTCGAGTGGGGCACCGGCCGGTCGACCCCGATGGAGCAGATCGCCTTCGGCGTCGACCGTGAGGCCAGCCGGGAGCAGTGGCAGGAAGCCATCCAGGCCGTCGTCGGCATGTGGGAGAGCGAGTACTTCGAGTACCACGGCAAGTACCTCGACTTCCCCAAGCGCATGGTGACCCCGAAGCCCGTGCAGGACCCGCACCCCCCCTGCTGGATGGCCGCCACGAGCGACGGGAGCGCGGCCGTGGCGGGAAGCCTCGGCCTCGGCCTGCTGTCGTTCTCGATCCTGCAGCCCATCCAGAAGATGGCGAAGCACATCGAGCAGTACCGCACCGCGGCCGAGTCGCCGACGCCGATCACACGCGTGACGACCAACAAGGTGGCGGCCTACACGCTCGTCCACTGCGCGGAGACGATGGACCAGTGCGAGGCCAACGGCATCTGGGACTCGGTGTGGTGGTGGTACAAGAACCTCGCCGAGTTCACGCTCGAGTGGGAGATGCCCCACTTCACCCAGGCGGAGAAGGACAAGATCTTCCCGCTCCTGAGGATGCAAAAGGACGGCGACTTCGACCCCAAGATCTTCAACGACGCCGACATGATCGTGGTCGGCGATCCGGAGCAGTGCCTCGAGAAGATGCTGAAATACGAGGCCCTCGGCGTCGACCAGCTCATCTGCTACGTGCAGTTCGGCCACCTGTCGCATGAGTCGGTCATGCGCACGATCGAGATCCTCGGCAAGGAGATCATCCCCGAGCTCGACAAGCGCGACCGCGAGCGCAACGGCAAGACCGAGGCCACGCCGGCGCGCGCCCAACGGGCGGACGACCTCGAGGCCGCGAAGGGCATGATCGATTGACGCGCACGGATGACTCCGCCGTCCCCGACTACCCGTCGCGGCTGCGTCTCGACGGTCGGGGGTTCGTCGTCATCGGGGCCGGGCAGGGCATCGGCCGGCAGGCCAGCCACGCGCTGACGTCGGTCGGGGCGCGGGCGTTCTGTGTCGACAAGGACGCCGATCTCGCGGACGACATCGCCAAGGAGGTCGGCGGCGTGGCCTGGTCGGGCGACGCCACGCGTCGCGCCGACGCCGAGCGACTGTTCGCCGACGCGGAGGCCACGCTGGGTCGCATCGACGGCGTCGTCGACATCGTCGGCATGGCCCGCTACGCCTCGCTCGTCGACGTCGACGACGAGGGCTGGGACTGGCACTTCGACATCGTGCTGCGCCACGCCTGGTTGGCCATGCAGCTCGGCGCGAAGCGGATGGCCGCGACCGGCGGTGGGTCGATGGTGTTCGTCGCGTCGGTGTCGGGCATCACCGCGGCGCCGATGCATGCGGCCTACGGCGCGGCCAAGGCGGGGCTCATGGCGCTCGTGAAGTCGGCGGCGGTCGAGCTCGGGCCCGCGCAGATCCGCGTCAACGCGGTGGCGCCGGGCGTGGTGTGGACGCCGCGGGTGTCCGCCTACCTCGGCGACGACGGGCGGGCGCGCAACAGCGAGAACGCGCCGCTGCGCCGGGTCGCGCTGCCCGAGGACATCGCCTCGGCGCTGCTGTTCCTCGTGTCCGACCTGGCCGGCTACGTGACGGGTCAGACCCTCGTCGTCGACGGCGGCGTCGGCGCCAAGTTCCCGTACCCGATGGCGCAGTGAGCCCGCGGCCGGCGCGGCCCGAGCAGCCGGAGCCGTTCCTGCGCGGTTGCCGGTTCGCGGCGGCGCCCGGGGTGCCGTACCCGCGGGCGGACGGGCGCGACTTCACCCGACTGCCGATCGACACGTGGGGCACCGCGCAGGTCCCGGCGACCGTGCGGCTCGAGCTGGTCGGCGACGCGGAGGCGGTCGAGATCGCCTACCGCACGGAGACGGAGGACCTCGGCTACCGGGGCGACGGGGCGGGCACCACGTTCGCGCTGTGGCGCGACGGCGCCCAGGTGGCGGAGGAGAAGGCGGTGCTCGGCGAAGGCGCGGTGCGACTGGCGATGCGCGCTCCCGGCCTCGACGCAACCGGCGAGCGCGCCATCGTGTACCTGCCCGAGGGCATGCGGCCGACGGTGCTGTCGATCGACGGTGTCGGTGGCACCGTCGAGCCCGCACCGCCACAGCATCGTTGGGTCGCGTACGGCGACTCGATCGCGGAGGGCTGGGTGGCGTCGGGCCCGAGCGGGGCCTGGCCTGCGATCGCGGGGCGCACTCACCGGCTCGACGTCTGCAACATGGGTTACGCGGGCTCGGCGAGGGGTGAGATCGTCTCGGCCGAGCACGTGGCGACGCTCGACGCCGACGTCATCTCGATCACGCACGGCACGAACTGCTGGACGCGGATCCCGTTCAGCGTCGAGATGATGCGGGCGGGCACCGCTGCCTTCATCGACGTCGTGCGCCAGGGCCACCCCGAGACGCCGATCGTGGTGTCCAGCCCGGTCGTGCGGCCCGACGCGGAGGCCACACCCAACCGGCTCGGTGCCACGCTCGCCGACCTGCGAGCGGTGATGGAGGAGGTCGCGCAGGCGCGTGTCGACGCCGGCGACAAGCGACTCACCCTCGTGCCGGGGGGCGACATCATCGGGCCCGAGTTGCTGGCGGACGGCATCCACCCGGGTGACGAGGGCCACCGGGTGCTCGCCGAGGTGATTGGCGGAGCCGTGCGCGACGCGTTGGACCGGAGCTGAGCATGGCCCGCCCGGCGCCCGCCATCGGTCGCACGATCGCGCTGCTCAACTTCCTCACCGCGCACCCCGACGAGACCTTCAGCCTGTCGGAACTGGCCCGTCGCCTCGACATCAACAAGGCCACGGCCCACGCCATGCTCCTCACGCTCACCGAGGCGGGCTATCTGCTGCGCCATCCGGCGACGAAGTCGTTCACGCTCGGGCCCGCGCTCATCTCGGTGGGGAACGCAGCGGCGGGTCGGCAGTTCGAGGTGGTCGACTACGCGCGGGACGAGATGCGGCGCCTGAGCGACGAGCTCGGGGTGCAGTGCGTGGCGAGCGCCGCCATCGGCGAGGAGATCGTGCTGTTGGGTCGCAGCGGCGATCCCGAGCCGCTCGGGCTCAGCGTGCAGGTGGGGCAGCGGCTGCCGCTCGTCCCCCCGTTGGGCACCGTGTTCCTCGCCTGGTCGGGTCCCGACGAGATCGACCGCTGGCTGCGTCACCTCGGCCCGGGCGCGGCTGACGAGCAATTGGCGCGTTACCGCCAGGCGGTGGCTGCGGTGCGCCGGCGGGGCTACTCCATCGGGCTCGACGCCTCCCGTGCGCCTGTGCCACCGGGCCCGAGGCCGCTGCGCGACGCGGCCGCGCAGGTCGTCGCCGAGGTGCCCCACGAGGAGTACATCCTGCTCGAGCTCGAGCGCTCGGCGTCGTACCGGCTGAGCCACATCGCCGCACCCGTCTTCGGCGCGGACGGGCGCGTCGCGCTCGCGCTCACCCTCATGGGCTTCCGCCACCAGCTCACCGCCGAGCAGGTGCCGGAGCACGCCGAGCGCCTGCGCGCCGCGACCCGAGCGGTCACCGAGGCCGTGCACGGCCGGGATCCCGCACAGCCAGAGAAGGAGGATCCGGCATGGTCAAGCTCATCTGCTTCGTGAGGCGCAGGCCGGGGATGGAGGCCGAGGAGTTCCACCGCTACTGGCGCGAGGTGCACGGCCCGCTCGTGGCGTCGACCAAGAGCGGCGGCCACGCGCTGCGGTACGAGCAGAACCACCGCGTGCGCGCGCACTGGGACCAGCAGGGATACGACGGCGTCACCGAGCAGTGGTTCCGCTCGGTCGACGACTTCTTCGCCTCGTTGCAGGAGGACGACTACCACCTGATCGAGGAGGACATCGCCAAGTTCATCGACGTCGACAGCCTCGAGTGGATGATCGCCGAAGAAGCGGAGGTGATAGTCGGTTGAGCTCCGGAGGTGATCGTCGGGTGAGCGGCGACGTGCTCGATGTCTTCCGCCTCGACGGGAGGGTCGCCGTGGTGACCGGCGCGGGCAGCGGCATCGGCCGCGCCACCGCGAACGCGCTGGCCGGTGCCGGGGCGGCGGTGGTGTGCGCCGACATCGACCTGGCCGCCGCGGAGGCGACGGCGCGAACAATCGAAGGTCGCGCGGTACGCACCGACGTGTCGAGTCGCGCCGAGGTCGAAGAGCTCGTCGCCGGCGCGGTCTCCGACCTCGGGCGTCTCGACGTCATGTGCAACGTGGCCGGGATCATCCACCAGAGCACCGTCGTCGACACCGACGAGGCCGACCTCGATCGGGTGATGGCGGTCAACCTCAAAGGTGTGTTCTTCGGGTGTCAGGCCGCGGCGCGGGTGATGATCGACCAGGGCCGCGGCAGCATCGTCAACATGGCGTCGGGTGCCATCGACACGCCCGCGCCCGGCCTCGTCTGCTACGCGATGGCCAAGGCCGCGGTCGCCCAGATGACGAAGACGCTCGCGGTCGAGGTGGCGCGCCAGGGTGTGCGTGTGAACGCGATCGCGCCGGGCTTCATCGTCACCAACATGACGGCGCGTCATTTCACCAATCCCGACGGCACGGTCGACGAGGAGCGCAAGGAGGCGGCGCTCGCGCCCATGCGCCGGCGCACACCGCTCGGCGTACTCGGCGAGCCCGACGACATCGCCCTCGCCGTGCTCTACCTCGCCTCCGACGCGTCGAAGTTCGTCACCGGCCAGGTGCTGCGGCCCAACGGGGGAGTGTCGATGCCGTGATCGTCTCTGTCGACCTCACCACCACACCGCCCGCGATCGGGCTCGACCAGCCCGACGACTGCAAGCGTTTCCACGTTGTAGCCCGTGTCGCGGCCAACGGTGGAGCCGACCCCGACCGGCTGACGCGGGTGCTCGCCGACCACGCGGTGGGCCGGCTCGACGGTGACGACGCCTGGGTGCAGGTCGAGGCGGTGCGCGGGCTGGCCGCGGGACGGGTGGGCGCGGGCTGGGAGAACGACTTCGCGGCCATGCTCGCGTTCGCGCGCGACAAGGGCTGGCTCGACGCGTCGGGGAAGGCGATCCGGGCCCACGTCGAGTGGAGCTGACCGAGGAGCAGCTCGCCCTGCAACGGGCGTTCGCGTCGTTCTTCGCCACGGAAGCGACACCGGAGCGGGTGCGCGCCGCCGAGCCGCTCGGCTTCGACGGGTTGCTGTGGTCGCGGGTGCAGGAGCTCGGCGTGCCTTCCATGGGCCTCGCGGCGGGGCTGGTCGACCTGGCGGTGGTGGCCGAGACCGCGGGCCGTCATCTCGCGCCCGTGCCCGTCGTCGAGAGCCTGGTCGCCACCCGCCTCCTCGGCATCGACGATGGCACCCTCGCCACGATCTCCCTCCGGCCCGCTGGCCGGCTGGTGCCCGCGGGTGCCGTCGCCGACGCGGTCGTCGCGCTCGACGGTGAGGAGCTGGTCGTCGTGCGGTCGCCGCCACCCCGCACCGCGCCCGCGAACCTCGGGTCGGCCCCCGTCGCCGACCGCGACCTCGGTGCGGGTGAGCGCACGGTGCTCGTGCGCGGCGAAGAAGCCCACGAGCGGTTCGAGCGGGCGCTCGACGAATGGCGCGTGCTCACCGCGGCCGCGCTGGTGGGCCTGGCCCAGGGCGCGCTCGACGTCGGCGTCGCCTATGTGAAGGAGCGCCGGCAGTTCGGCGTGCCCATCGGCTCGTTCCAGGCCGTGCAACACCGGCTGGGCGACGCGGCCACCGCGGTCGACGGCGGGCGCCTGCTCGCGTACGAAGCGGCGCGCTCGGCCGAGCCCGTGCTCGCGTCGATGGCCTACGTGTTCGCGGCCGAGGCCGCCCAGGAGGCCGCGGCCGCATCGCTGCACGTGCACGGCGGCTACGGCTTCATGCTCGAGTACGACATCCAGCTGTTCTTCCGGCGGGCCAAGGCGTGGTCGCTTGCGGCCGGCGACCCCCGGCTCGAGCACCAGCGCATCGCGGCGCTCGGCTTCCTGCCGGAGGACCCGCCCGACCCGCGTCGCGACGAGGTTCGGGCGTTCGTGGCCGAGCATCTCACGCACGAGGTCGTCGAGCGGGTGCACGCGACCGGCACGGTGCACGACTGGGGCTTCCACCGGGCACTGGCGGCGAAGGGCTGGCTGCAGGGCGAGGGCCGCGACCCGGTGGTCGTCGACGAGTTGACGCGCGCCGGCGCGCCGATGGACGGGTCGGGCACGTCGATGCTCGTGGCGCGCACGCTCGAGCTCGTCGGCACGGACGCCCAGCGGGCCGAGGTGGTGCCGCGGATCCACGGCGGCGAGATCCTCGTCTGCCTCGGCTACAGCGAGCCCGACTCGGGCTCCGACGTCGCCGCCGCGAAGACCCTTGCCCGGCGCGACGGTGACGAGTGGGTCGTGAGCGGCCAGAAGATGTTCACGACCCTCGCCCACGAGTCCGCCTACGTGTTCCTGCTCACGCGCACCAACACCGGCGTGGCGAAGCACCGGGGGCTCACCATGTTCCTCGTGCCGATGGACTCGCCGGGCATCGAGGTGCGGGCCATGGGCAGCCTGGGCGGCGAGCGCACCAACGTGACGTTCTACAACGACGTGCGGGTGCCCGACACCGCGCGTGTGGGTGAGGTCGACGGTGGCTGGGACGTCATGGCGGTGGCCCTCGCGTTCGAGCGCCAGCCCGCCGCGAACGGCGAGACCCGCCGCCTCCTCGAGCGGGCCGTGGGGTGGGCGCGCGAGAACGGCACGATCGACGACCCGGTTGCCCGCGACCGACTCGCGCGCGTCGCGGTCGACGTCGAGGTCGGCCGTCTCCTCGGCGCGCGGCTCGCCTCGCGCGCGACACAGCCGGCGCTGCCGATCGTCGAGGGCTCCATGGCCAAGCTCTTCACCTCGGAGGCGTTCCAGCGGGCCGCCTCCGACCTGCTCGACCTGCTGGGTGCCGAAGGCGTGCTGCAACACGGGGAGGCGGACGCGCCCGTCGAAGGCTGGATCGAGCACGCCCACCGGCACGCGGCGGTCATGACGATCTACGCAGGTGCGAGCGAGATACAGCGCTCGATCATCGCCGAACGCGGCCTGGGCCTGCCGCGATCGCGCTGAGCCTCACTTCTTGTCGTAGCCAGCCGTCCTCGAGACCATTCCCACCCGTTGTTGTGGCAGTTGATCGGAGCAAAAGAGCGCAGTGGCTCTCGCTGAGCTTTGGAGCGGTGACCCCTCTCGAGCGCGACTCGAAGCCGGTTGTCGGCGGCCATCGGCGTCAAGGATGCGCCTCGTAGAGAGTGCGCGCTCCTGGAGTCGAGGAACCCTATCCGCGGCCCGAGCGGCGGTTCTGCGCTCCGATGGCCTTTGTCTCGCTTGCGGCCCGCTCGGGATCTTCAGGCTGGCGGACGTCCGAGCCGTGCGGCGAGCCGCCTCACTCCCCGTACCGCCCATGCGACAAGTGCGACGGGCGGACTGACCAATTCAAGCGCCGCCCGACGGCGTGTGGTCTTAGTTGCGAAGTCGCTCCTCATGTCTCTGGACAGTTTTCGACCGCGGAGATATCCGAGCACCATCATCGCGACGAGGAAAACCGCAAAGACCACGATCACGTCCATCAGATCTCGCCTTCATCGGTCGGCGTCCGCACCATCACAGATTGCCTGATCCGGAAGCGCCGAGGGGCATCTCTGAAGGAGTGGGGCCGGTCAAGTGGAGACTGGTCTTGATTGGCTTTGGAAGTAGTCGTCGTTCTCGCACATGCAGGCGCGCGTCAAGGCGACGGGTCCAGTGACGCGCCCGCAGCGAAGCGTGGACGAACGACCTTGACGCCGGCGCCGGGTGGCGCAGGATCAGCGACGAGGACGAGGACGATTCAGTTGTTGCCCGCGG
>VAWU01000054.1 GCA_005888325.1 Actinomycetota bacterium | reverse complement strand
CTGCCACTCGCCGTCAGTACTGAGCTCAGCCCAGTCAAACAGCACAAAGGGTCGGCCCGACGCTTCGGCCTTGTGTGTTGCTAAGCCGTGGGCCCAGCCGGGTTCCGGAGCACCTAATTCTGGCCAGTCCACCGGTAAGTTGCGAGCGTACGTTTGGCGCACCCACGCACCTACATCACCTTGATTCACGAGGCCTCGACGGAGGTGCAAGTGACGAAAGAACTTGACCTTCGAGTCAGCCGCAGCCGCGCGAGCTACCCAAGCGGAGATCGCGAGCGCGCGTTGGTGCAGAGTATGCGCTCCCGGGACCTGCGGGGGGCCCACTGCGTCGCCAGCGACGGCGCCGCGGGGGGCCTGTTGGTACATACCCCCGACCACGCGGAACAGGTCCGCGACCTCGTCGGTCTCCATGGTCTCCATTTCAAGCTCGCGCTCGTACCCGCGGCGGATCCCTACCTCTTCCCAGGCCGCGTCAGACACGGGCCGGCCCAGCGCAGATTCGACGCGCGCCCGCGGTGTCATCAACCGTGTGGGTTTAGCTACACGCTAAAGCTATACGATTCTATGAAGGCCGATGGACACGCACGGATCGGCCTCCGCGACGCCGGCCGGCTTGCCGCCTCGAGCGGTCGTCGCCGCCGTGCAGATTCTCGGATTGCTCGCGGCGCTGGCGGGAGTTGTGCTGATCGCTGCAGGCGATCCGGCGGGATTTGCCGGCGTCGTGCTCGTGCTGGGCTTCGTCACACGAACCGTTCGTGGAGGTCCGGCGCCACCGGGAGGTCCGAGTGCCTCGGCGAAGGCGCCCACTGATTGCTAACGGATTTGCTAACGGACTCCGAAGGACAGGACGGGAACGAGGCGGACGCGGACCCGCCCGAGCAGAGCGAATCGCCTGGTCAGCGCCCTGAAACCGGACTCGGCGAGACACGCCGATACGCCCGCAACAGGATTCAGGTTCCTGTGTCCGAAAGGATGTGGGGGTTCAAGTCCCCCCTCGCCCACCCTGTGCGATGTCGCGGGAGACCGTGGACAGGTGTTTCGGCCCGGGAGGTCGTCGAGCCACTGTGCCGCGCCGACCGCAACGGCCTTGTTGCGCACGATCGCAGGAACGTCGATCACGTCTCGCGCTCTGACATCGAAGCGACGCGCTGCTGTCGGCGCTCCCTTCGGGTGCGAAGGCGGCTCACGCGTACGGGCGGAGCAGCATCTCCTGCGCGACGGAGACCGCGAGGCGCCGGTCGAGGCCGCGCATCGTGCCGCGGAGCAGGCCCCGACCGCCTGCGTTCACGAGCGAGTGCACGTCGTAGAGCAACCACTCGTCGGCCCGCAGCGGACGGTGGAACCAGACGGCGTGGTCGATGCTCACCATGCCGCGGATGTCACCGTCGAGGTGCAACGGCCGGCCACCCGTGCCGGTCATGTCGGTGGCGAACGCCACGAGGGCGGCGTGCAGGTGTGGATCATCGGGCAGGGTGCCGTTCACGCGGAACCACGCGCGGCGCGTGGACCGGCGGGTGCCGTCGGGCTCGGGCGGTGTCGGCCCCACCTCGGCGACCGCCCAAGGGCCCGGCCCGGTCTCAACCGCGAGCTCGTCGGGGGATGGCGCGTCGCGGCCGAGGGCGAGCTCGTACTCGTAGCCGTCGGTGTCGACTGTGAACGAGCACGTCATGGTGAACACGGGCGCACCGTCCTGGGTGGCCTCGAGTCGACGGATGGCGACCGAGCGCCCGTCCCGCACCGGCATGATGCTGTAGGACACAGGGCGGCCGGCCACGACCGGTCGCAGGAAGTAGCCGTGCAACGAATGGATGCGCCTGCCCTCCGGCGCAGCGCGGGTCGCCGCGTGCACGGCCTGTCCCACGACGAACCCACCGAACAACCGCTCGCCGAACCAGTCCGGCGCCCCGCCCACCCAGCCGTCGCCTTCGGGGTGCACGGTGACGAACGAGATCGTCTCCGCGATGACCGCCTCGATGTCGTGTTCGGCGTCGGTCACCGGGGGAGCGTAGGTGGGCCGGGCCGGGTTCGGCGGCAGTATTCTGCGCACGCATGCCCACGGCCCCGACCGCCGAGCGTGATCGTCGAGAGGCCGTCGTGCGCGAGCACATGGCGTCCGAGAACCGCCACGAGTTCGACGTCACCATGGCCACGTTCTCCCGTCCCCGCTACGAGCTGATCGCCACCGGTCAGGTGCACGATGGCGAGGAGGAGGTCGCGGAGTACTTCCGCGCCTCCCGCGCGGCCTTTCCCGACCAACGCAATGAGGTGCACGCGGTTCACCACGCCGACGACGCGGTCATCGTCGAGTTCGACCTCCTCGGCACCCACGACGGGCCGCTCGGCGGCATCCCACCGACGGGGCAGGCGTTTCGCTGCCCCATGGTCGCGTTCTTCTTCTTCGAGCCCGACGGCGACGGCATCGTCTGTGAGCGGGTGTACTTCGACTCGGCGACGATCCTGCGCCAGCTGAAGGTCACCGCGCCGTGACGACCGTGGTCGACGACCTGTTCCTGCCGGAGCCCGAGCCGCGCGAGGTGCGCTACACGGTGATCTCGGTCGACGATCACCTGGTGGAGCCGGCCGACATGTTCGAAGGTCGCCTGCCCGCGCATCTGCAGGACCGGGCGCCGCGGATCGTCGAGACGTCGCGGGGCCACGAGGTGTGGGAGTTCGACGGCGACCGCTACACACAAGTCGGCATGAACGCCATCGCCGGGCGCCGCCCCGACTCGGTGAAGGTCGAGCCGTTCCGGTTCGACCAGATGCGTCGGGGCTGCTGGGACATCGAGGCGCGCATCCACGACATGGACATCAACGGCGTGTGGGCGTCGCTCAACTTCCCGTCGATGATCACCGGCTTCTGCGGCCGGGTCTACTCGCAGTGCTCCGATGCCGACCTCGGGCTGGCGGTCACGCGCGCGTGGAACGACTGGCTGTTCGAGGAGTGGTACTCGCCGCATCCCGAGCGGATCATCCCGATGGGCATCACCTGGTTGACCGACCCCGAGATCGGTGCGGAGGAGATCCGCCGCAACGCGGCGCGTGGCTTCCGATCCGTCACGCTGCCGGAGCGTCCGCACCGCATCGATCTGCCGTCGATCTTCACCGACTACTGGGAGCCGATCATTCGCGCGTGCGCGGAGACCGACACCGTGATAAGCCTGCACGTCGGGTCCTCCGGCATGTCCGACTTTCCCGAGGGCTGCCCTGCGATGCAGCTCGGCGCCACGCTCTTCGGCCAGCTCTCGCTCACCGCGTGCGCGGAGTGGCTGTGGTCGGGGTGGGCGGTGCGCTACCCCGAGCTCAAGATCGCCATGTCTGAGGGCGGCATCGGCTGGGTGGCGATGCTCCTCGACCGGCTCGACAACATCGTCGACCGGTCGCGCTACGGCCTGGGCTGGGACCTGCGCCCGGCCGAAGTCCTCAAGCGTAACTTCTGGTTCTGCACGATCGACGATCCCTCCACGATCGATACCCGCCATCGCATCGGTGTCGACCACGTGATGGCCGAGGTCGACTACCCGCACGGCGACGGCACCTGGCCCGACACCCAGCTCGTGATCGAGAAGTACTGGGGCCACATCCCGGCTGACGAGCTGCGCGCCCTGTGCTGCGAGAATGCGGCCCGGCTCTACCGGCATCCGCTTCCGGCGAACGTCCTGCCGGCGCTCGGTTGACGTTCGCGCGATCGCCGTAGTCTCCCCTGATGGCCGATCACATCGTTCGCCTGCCGGACGGCCGGCGTCTGGGGGTCGCCTCGCACGGCGATCCCGGCGGGAGGCCGATCTTCCTGAACCACGGCACCCCGGCGAGCCGCCTCGGCCACGAGTTCACCGACGCGCCGGCCCGGGCCAAGGGCATCCGCGTGCTGTGTCCCGACCGGCCCGGCATCGGGCGCTCGGATCCCGTACGCGGACGCACCCTGGCGGGCTGGGCCGACGACGTGGTTGCCCTGGCTGATGTCCTCGGCATCGACCGGTTCGCGGTGCTCGGCTATTCGTGCGGCGGCCCCTTCGCGCTCGCCGTTGCCGCGGGCGCGCCCGACCGCGTCACCGTCGCCGGGTTGATGGCGGGTGTGGGCCCGATCGACCGTCCGGGCGCGCGGCAGGGGTTGAGCAAGAGCGACCTGCAGTTGCTCGACCTGTCGCAGCGACGGCCGTGGGCGGCGCGGGCCCTGTTGCGCACCCTGCACCTCGGCGCTCGGGTCGCGCCGTCGGCTGCGCTGCGCAGCTTCAAGAAGGAGGTGAGTGCGGTGGACCAGCGCCTGCTCGACGAGCAGGGCCCGAGCGTCATGGCGTTCTTCGTCGAGGCGCTGCGCCAGGGTCCCCAGGGCGTGATCGACGACTACCTCCTGTGGGCCGGGCCGTGGGGATTCGAGCTCGAGCAGCTCCGCGCGCCGGTGCACGTGTGGCAGGGCGACGACGACTTGATGGTGCCGATGCACCACGCCGACGACATGGTCGCCCGGCTGCCGAACGCCACACTGCACCGCGTGCCCGGTGCGGGACACGTCTCGATCCAGCTGCAGATCGGCGAGATCCTCGACTCGCTCGTCTAACCCGCCTCGTCGGGGTCGGTCGTCCCGCGCTGTCGCTGGCGCCATGCCGCCTCGGCACGCGAGACGACCTCGCGCAACGGCAGGCCGGTGCGGCGCGCGGCGCGGGCCGCGTCGTCGTGCTCGACCTTCACCCGTCCCGCGCTGACCTTCACGCGCACCGGCAGCCCGGCCACCTCGACCTCGTGGGCCGATCGCGCCGCCGGCCAGCGCTCGATGGTCTGGCCGCGCACGCCCAATGAGCCCGTCTCGGCGACGAGCACCCTGCTCACCTGGTCGGCGAGCGCGACGTCCGCCAGCGCGCTCACCGTGTGGGCGGGGCGGCCCTTCTTCATGACGATCGGCGTGACCCACGCGTCATGGGCGCCCGCCTCGAGCAACGCGGCGACAGTGTGGGCGAGCGTCTCGCCGGTGGCGTCGTCCACGTTGGCCTCGAGCACGACGACGGGCTGCCCCGGCGACCGGTCGGCAACGGACGTGCCGAGCACCACCTGGGTCATGTTGGGAAGGTCGTCGAGGTCGCGCCCCCCGGCGCCGAACCCGGTGGCCTCGATGGTCATGGCCGGGAGCGGGCCGTAGCTGACCGCGTTGGCGGCCAGGAGGGCGGCTCCCGTCGGCGTCGTGAGCTCGTAGGCGATGTCGCGTCCGTACGTCGGCGCGCCCCGCAGCAACTCGACGACCGCAGGCGCGGGGTTGGGCAGCACGCCATGGGTGCTGCGCACCATCCCCGTGCCGGTGGCCACGGGGCTGGCGCACACCCGGTCGACGCCCAAGGTCTCGAGCGCGGCGCAGGTGCCGACGATGTCGACGATCGCGTCGAGCCCCCCGACCTCGTGGAAGTGCACCTGCTCGGGCGGGCGCCGGTGCAGGCGCCCCTCGGTGCGGGCGAGCGCGAGGAACGTCGCCTGGGCGCGGTCTCGCACACGATCGGGCAGGCGCGCTTCGTCGATGAGGCCGGTGATGTGCGCGTAGGTCCGCACCACCGCCGACTCCGCGGTGCTCACTTCGAGGCGCGTCGCCGCGATGCCACCGCGCAGCACCGGCTGTGCGTCGACCTTCCAGCCGCCGACCGGGATGCGTCGGAGCAGCGCGCACACCTCTTCGAGGTCGGCGCCCGCGTCGACGAGGGCGCCGAGCGCCATGTCGCCGGCGATGCCTGCGAAGCAGTGGAACCAGGCCGTCGTCCCCGTTGTCATCGAAGGGTGCGCGCGACCGCGCACGCGGCGCCGTAGCCGTTGTCGATGCCGACCACGGTGATGCCCGCCGCGCACGACGCGAGCATGGCCAACAGCGCGGTGACACCCTCGAGCGCGGCGCCGTAGCCGACACTGGTCGGCACCGCCACGATCGGCGCGGGCGTGAGCCCACCGACGAGCGTGGCGAGCGCCCCCTCCATGCCGGCGATGACCACGACCGCGTCGGCCGCCGCGAGCTCGTCCGCCGACACGAGCAGCCGGTGGACACCGGCCACGCCGACGTCGGTGAGTGGCTGGGGACGGAAGCCGAAGGCGATGAGGGTGGCGGTGCACTCGCGGGCGACCGGCAGGTCGGCGGTGCCCGCGGTGACGACCAGCACCCGGCTGGGCCGCTCGGCGGCGGGACGCCACACGAGCGTGGAGCCTTCTTTGATCGCGCCGGGGTTGAGGGCCTCGGCCGCCGCCGCCTGCGCGTCGTCGGCCCGAGTCAGGAGGACGGGACCTCCGCCGGCTTCCGCGAGCAGCTCGGCCACGATCTCGGCGCACTGCTCGGGCGTCTTCCCGGGGCCGTACACCGCCTCGGGCAGGCCGAGGCGCAGCGCGCGGTGATGATCGACGCGGGCATAGCCGAGGTCCGCGAAGGGCAATCGTCGGAGGCGGGTGACGGCGTCGTCGGGCGAGATTGATTCGGCTCGCACATCGTCGAGCAGCTGGCGCAGGGTGGGCTCGTCCATCGGCGTCACTATCCTTGCTCGCTCGTGACCCGGATCGCATTCCTCGGTCCGCCGGGCACCTTCACCGAGGAGGCCCTGCTCACCCAGCCCGACCTGGCGGGGGGCGAGCTCGCGCCGATGCGGTCGGTGCCCGACGCGCTCACTGCCGTCGATACGGGCGAGGCCGACCTCGCGCTCGTTCCGATCGAGAACTCCATCGAGGGGAGCGTCAACGTCACGCTCGACACGCTCACGTTCGAGCTGGATCTGCTCGTGCAGCGTGAGGTGGCCCTCGCCGTCGAGTTGAACCTGCTCACGCCGCCGGGCGTGGGTCTGGCCGATGTGCGGCGGGTGATGTCGATCCCGCACGCCACCGCGCAGTGCCGGAGCTTCCTGGCGCGTGAGCTCCCGGGGGTCGAGCTGGTCGCGTCGAACTCCACCGCCGAGGCGGCCCAGGAGGTGGGGACGACACGCCCACCCGACACCGCGGCGATCGGCACGCGGTTGGCGGCCAAGCTCTACGGGCTCGAGGTGCTGGCGCCCGACATCGTCGACCACTCCGACAACGAGACGCGCTTCGTGCTCGTGGCGCGCGACGGAGTGCCGGCCCCGACCGGTCACGACAAGACGAGCATCGTGTGCTTCCAGCACACCGACCGGCCGGGGAGTCTGCACACCATCCTCGGCCAGTTCTCGGCGCGCAACATCAACCTGACGAAGCTCGAGTCACGGCCCACCCGACGCGGGCTCGGCGACTACTGCTTCGTCATCGACCTCGAGGGCCACGTCGCGGACGAGGTCGTGGCGGACTGCCTGCGCGACCTGCACGCGCAGCTGGCCGACGTGAAGTTCCTCGGGTCGTATCCGGCCGCAGGTGAGCGGGGTGCCGTCATCCGACGCGAGGCGGACCAGGCGTGGAAGGCCGCGGACACCTGGATTGCATCCCTGCGTCGACAGGTGCGCAGCTAGCCTCGACGCTCGGAGGGATGGCAGAGCGGCCGAATGCGAGGCTCTTGAAAAGCCTTGGGCGCAAGCCCCGTGGGTTCAAATCCCACTCCCTCCGCCCTGTGCGACACTGGCGCGCACCTGGAGAGGTGACCGAGTGGCCGAAGGTGATCGCCTGCTAAGCGATTAGGGGTCGTTGAGATTCCTCGAGGGTTCAAATCCCTCCCTCTCCGCCACACACTCCGCTGCTTCTACGACATGAATCTCCCGCGGGTGACGGCGGGCGGCCGCCGGTAGACTCGCACCCCGCACCACGAGCGGCGCTCGTAGCTCAATGGATCAGAGCATCTGACTACGGATCAGAAGGTTGGGGGTTCGAATCCCTCCGAGCGCGCAAAGGACCGCTGGTCACACAAGGTGTGACTGAACCAGTTCTAGTCCGCGCAGGGGATTTGCTAATCCCTGCTAATCCGAGGATCGCTCATCCGGCTCCCGCGGCGCGCTTACAGCGCCGGGAGGAGCGATGCGAGGGAGCGTCTTCAAGCGAGGGCGGACGTGGACCTACGTTCTGGCAGTCGGCCGCGAACATGTCACCGGGAAGAAGCGCCAGCGGTGGGTCGGCGGCTTCAAGACCAAGGCCGATGCCGAGCTCGCCCTGACCCGCGCCCTTGCGGCGCACGACGGCGGTGTCACCGCTGGCACTACGACCCTCAACGTCGCGCAGTTCCTCGACGAATGGCTCGAGGCCGTGCGCCCGTCACTCAAGGCTACGACGGCCAAGAGCTACGTCGAGATGATGCAGGGGTACGTGGTCCCGCGGATCGGCGACGTGCGTCTGACGCGCCTGAATCCCGGCCACCTCCGCCGGTTGTACGGCGACTTGCTTGTGTCGGGTCGCCAGCGTGCGAGCGGAGGACTCTCGACGCGCACGGTCGCGTACACGCACCGGGTGCTGTCACACGCTCTGTCAGACGCGGTCCGGTGGGGGATGTTGACAGCGAACCCTGCCGAGAAGGTCGACCCCCCGCGTGTGGTGACACCGGAGATGCGTGTCTGGACGGTTGAGGAGGCGCGCCGATTCCTCGCGCTCGTCGAAGACGACCGTCTGTACGCGATGTGGGTGGTCGTTCTGGCCATCGGCCTCCGTCGCGGCGAGGTCGCCGGCCTGCGGTGGGACGACGTCGACCTCGAGCGGCGTGAGGCGGCGATCCGCCGGACACGCGTGGTGGTCGGGTGGCAGGTCCACGTCTCTGAGCCAAAGACGCGCAGCAGCCGGCGTACCGTCAGCCTCGATCCCACGACCGTCGCTGTCCTTCGTGCCCACCGCGCTCGTCAGCTCGAGGAGCGCCCCGCGTGGGGGCCCGGCTGGCGGGACTCGGGCTACGTGTTCTGTTCGGAGGACGGCCAACCCGTTCATCCGCAGCGGATCACGAAGACCTTCGACCACATCGTGGCCGTGCAGGGACTTCCGAGAATTCGACTACACGATCTTCGACACACGTCGGCGACGCTCGCACTGTTGGCGGGCGTGCATCCGAAGGTCGTGTCCGAGCGCATGGGCCACGCCAACGTCGGCGTCACGCTCGACACGTACTCACACGTCGTGAAGGGCATGCAGGAGGAGGCTGCTATGAAGGTCGCCGCGCTCCTCTTCGGCTGACGCACAACCGGGGCCTGCACTTACAGCCCCTCTGTCAACTCGCTCCATTGACGTTGAGCTGTCAATCGCGCCGGCCGTCGAACCGTTCGCACGCGGCTTGACGCGAGATGCCAAAGGCCGCGCCGACCTCCGCCCACGTCGCCCCGCGCTCCCGTGCGAGCAGCACGAGCTCGAGCGTGAGCCGACGCGCCGCCTGAGCCACCTCCCGGCCGCTACTGCGGCGTCGAGGTGACTCGAGCTGGTCGGGTTGGATCCGGGGCACAGCGGCGCTCCTGGGAGGGCACAGTGCGAGAGGAGCGCTCGAGCTGGTGGGCGCCGAACCTCGATCAGCCTTGCACGGCGACGCGCTTATCTCCGACGTCCAGCAGCGCCTTCGCCGAGGAGCATCCATCCAGCCAACCCCAACATCATCAACTCAACGAATCCAACCACCAACCCAACAACCACCAACCCGGCAATCAACCAACCACCAACCCAAAACAACAACCAAACGAACACCACCAACACCCCAACCACTCAACAACCAACCCAATGATCGACACAGACTTGCACCGTCCGGATGCGGAAGCGGACGAAGCCAACAACGGTGAGAGCGGTGGCTGACCGTCGTCGGTTTGAGGCTCAGGCGCGCCGTCTGTTCGACGAGGCCCGCCGCTCCGCTGACCCTGATCACGCCGTCGAGCGGACCTTGGCTCACCATGAGCACCGCGCCGCGTCGGCGGAGCTACGGCGACAGAGTGAGGAGGACCTCCTTGCCGAACTTGTCAGCAAGCTCGAGCGGTACGCCGAGGCCGAGCGCGCCGCCGGCCGAGCGTCTGCGGCGGCTGATCAGCTCCGACGACAAGCCCGCCAGGAGGAGCTTCGCGTGGCTCGCAACGCTCGTCGCCGCGAGGAGTATCGACGGCGGGCGGAAGGTACAGATACCTATCGACATCCTCCGAGTAAGGCCGTCCGCGTCGAAGTCGATCCGGCGGCGTGGCAGGCACTCAAGATCGAGGCTGTGAAGAGCCGTGCCTCGATGCAGCGCCTCCTCGGCCTCCTCGTCATCGCAGATCTGGCATCTGGAGACTGTCACTCGTCAGGTCGCGACCGCGATGAGCCGCGATGGAGCCGGACGGGTCAAGGCCGGCGAGCCCGGCAGTACGCCCAGATCGAGGTGGACGATGAGACCTGGGAGGTGCTGCGGGTCGATGCCGCCGAGCGGCGACTGACGATCGCACGCCGAGTTGGCATCGCTGTCGAGCGCTGGGTGAGCGATCGCGTGAGTTGACCCTTCGAGCATGTTTCGGACCCATTGGTGCACGAACGGCGTTGCCGAACACGACGTCGGGCTAACAAATCGAAGGTCGCAGGTTCAAATTGATCGACCTCGCGCGTACTGCCCCCGCCACCATCGAACATGCAGGTCAGACCACAGCCGAGCCAGCGGCGAGCTTGCCGAGCACCTGGGTGTGCGCGTGCAGCGTGTCGCAGGTCGCGTGCCCGCCTCATCGGCAGCTCAGGCCATCTCGACGACACCGGCGTCACCTACGGAACCGGGTCGGG
>VAWU01000053.1:51591-52020 GCA_005888325.1 Actinomycetota bacterium | reverse complement strand
TACGTCGAGGTCCCAGGGACCGGCAGCTGGTGTTGGAGAACCGACGGCGTGGCAAATGAGATCCAGGAGTTCCTGACGGGTGTGCGCGACATGCCGGAACCGGAACGAGTACTGGCCACCATCTTGTTCACCGACATCGTGGGCTCCAGCCAGCATGTCAGCGACCTGGGCGACCGCAGATGGCGTGAGCTGCTCGACCAGCACGATGACGTAGTGCAGCGACAACTGGAGCGGTTCGGCGGGCGCAGCATCAAATGGACGGGCGACGGCGTGCTGGCGACGTTCTCCGGGCCGGCACGAGCAGTGCGGTGTGCCACCGCCATCCGGGAAGGCTTGCGCCGCCTCGGCTTGGAGATGACGGCGGGGGTGCACGTCGGGGAGATCGAACTGCGCGGTGTCGATGTGGGTGGCATCGCCGTGCACATCGCC
>VAWU01000053.1:20510-51443 GCA_005888325.1 Actinomycetota bacterium | reverse complement strand
CTCAAACGAACGGCCAAGCGGCCCGCGCGTGTGTCTTGCTACCGTCGCGAGTGATCGACTGTCACGTGGGGGGCCTGCCTTGCGAACAGTGGAACCGCGAGGTCGCGAGTCAGAGCAGCGTCTCTCCAGGCGAGACTTGATCAAGAAGGGCGCCGTCACTGGGGGAATCGTCTGGGCGGCGCCAGTCATCATGACGAGTCCGGCCTTCGCCGCCAGTGCCGTCGGAACGCATCCCGTAGGAACCTGCACCGTCTTTGTCTGCGGGCCAGGTACCGACACGTTGTTCCGGCACTCCGCTGGGGCCCTGCGCTCGAATAGGAACCGTTGAAGGCGACTGCGTTTGTGTCGCCTTCGGTACGGGCTGCAGCTTGCCGACATGCAGTTCGAGCACGGACTGTCCGCCCGGAACCGCGTGTGTCGGACCGGGGTGCTGCGATGGGCCAACGCTTTGCGCACCCATCGGTTGCACAGGAAGCGGAGCGGAGCCGCGCCGCTTCAGGCGGCTGCAACTGCGACCTTCTTCGGAGGGTAGGCCGCCGCGATTGAGCGCGCCCGAGCTGACGCTCCGTGCAAGCCAAACCAGGGCAGACCGAAGTGAGCCTCTCGATGGATCACGCGTCAGATGCGCGCCGGCGTCAGTCCTTCCTCGCTCGGCTCGACGTCGGGTATCCCGGAACGGCGCGTGCCGACGTCGCGACGGGTCAGCACCGCGATGAGCCCGGAACCGAGTCCGGTCCCGAGGGCCAGGCCCCAGGCCGCCCCCGTCAGGCCCTGCACGGTCGCGAGCGTCACCGCCGCCACGAGCGCGGTGGTCGAGCCCAGGGCGCGCGCGAACACGAGGGCACGGCCCCGACTGGCGGCCTTCGCGAGGAGCCAGAAGCCGCTGCCGCCCGCGAAGATCAGCTGAGCCACACCGATCGGCAGGACGAGGTTCCCGAAGCCGTCGAACGAGTGCCCGAACACCAGCGAGAGCACCTGGGTGCGAACGGAGCCCGCGATGAGAAGGTAGGTCAGCACCAGGCCGACGGTGATCAAGCTCAGCCGCACCGCCCATCGTCGGGCCGAAGCGAACGACGTGGCCAACGACTGCGACAGCAGCGGCAGACCGGGAAGCCCCATGGCCTCGCCGACGAGCGTCATCGGGGCGAAGACCGCCTCGACCGCGCGGAGGCCGCCGAGGTCACGCGCGCCCAGCACGGCGGCGAGCACGATGATGAGCACCTGGGCCTGGGCGGCGAGCACGGCGTTCTCGACCCCCAACCATCGTCCGAGCGTCGACGCTTCCTCTCGCCACCAGCGCCACGCGATTGCCGGCCGGACCGGCCGCATCCTCGTCTGCGCGAACCCCAACAGCCCACCGATCGACGCGCCGGCACCCCAGGTCCCGACGATGGCCCACTCCGAACGGGTCCACCACGCGACCGGGACGACGAGGACCATGCTGACGACCCAGACGCCGTCGTTGAGGGCCGCGGCCGCGCCCTGCCCGTTCCGGAAGAGCAGGGCACGCCAGAAGTCCTGCGCGAGGCCGAGCACCATCCAGGGCGCGAACAGCAGCAGCCCGCGTCCGACCGGCCCCGGCACGACGCGCGAGAGCAGTAGCATCAGCGTCGTCGCGACCAGCCCGCCCGTGAGCACGAGCGTGAGCGCGGCGCGACCGGCGGCCTCGCGCCGGGGCGCGTCGAGCGGGGCGGATGAGACGACGAGCGGGTCGGTGACGAGGGCGCGCTGGAAGCTGAGCACGAACAGGTACAGCGAGAACCCGATGTACACCACGCCGAGACCCTTCGGGCCGACGAGGCGACCTGCGATCACGGTCAGGCCGAAGTTGGTCGCGGACGAGAAGCCCTGATCGACCAGGCCCCACGACACCTGGATGCCGGCGCGGCCCCGCGCCTTCAGCGAGCGCATGCGCTCGTCGGGTCGGAGAGGTGAGGGGGGCGGCTCATCGAGTGAAAGATGCGCCGGACCACGACCGCCGGCACACGCGAGGGGTATCGACGCCGAACCTGGCCCCCTTTACGGCTCCGGGCTAGAGCCCGAACGCGCCACGCATGCTGGTCGCCCGCTTCGCGCCGCCGAGCAACGGGCCCACGCCCAGGAGCTCCTCGGTCGTCCGCAGGAGCGAGTAGTGGCTGAAGCGTTCGGTGGACCGGGTGGCGCGAGGCGTGTAGGGGCTGACCACGAGCGCGGGCACGAGACAATTGCGGTCCGGGTTGGTGAGGCACCCGCTGGCGTCTCCGCCCGTGTCGAACACGATGAACAATGCAGTTGCGCCGCGCCGGTACCCGGGGCTCGCGACGACCTTCGGCACCCACGACCGAAGCCAGTCGTCGCCGGTCCTGAGGCTGCAGTCGTGCGTGTTGTTGCAGTTGTCGGGTGAGACGAAGGAGAACGCGGGCAACCGGTTGCGCTCGAGGTCGTCGAGGAACGTGCCGGACCGGGTCGTGCCCATCGGGACGTCCCATGTGGGGCAGTCGCGGCGCAGGTCGGAGTAGTAGAGCGCGGGGTTGTGCTCCACGACGTAGGGAGCGGCCTCGTGACGGTGACAGGTGCCGGGCATGCTCTCCTCGTAGCTGCGCCACTGCCGGCCCGCCGTCTTCACGACCGAGAAGACGCTCGTCGCGCCGGTGTCGCACTGCGGGGGCCTGCACCCCGAGGGCACGGCTTCCCATCCCGCGGTGGCGCGGATCTGGGTCGGGTGGCCGACCCAGCTGTAGTTCAGCGCAACCCCGCACGCGGCGGACAACGCGTTGATGAAGGGGGCGTCGATCGAGCCGATGACATCGTCGAGGCGCCGGTTCTGCATCCAGACCCAGACGACGTGGTCGTAAGCGACAGGTGGGCCGGTGCGCGTCCCGCACGCCGAGAGCGCCTCGGCCGAGCGGGCGGCCGACGTCGCTTCGGCCCGGGCCCGCGCCCGTCGCTCGACGGACGACTCGCCGTCGTTTCCGCAGGCGGCACCGAGCAGGCACAGCGCCAAGAGGGCCCCGACGCCCCGGACCGTCGACCGGAGGCGCGATCGGTCGACGGTATAGTCGAAAGCACCTCCGCTGCTGGCGGACCGACTCGCAGGACGGTGGGAGTGATCGAAGTCGAGCATCAGTCGTCGCCGCCCGAGACGCTTCGCCGCGATCCCGGCGACATCGCGCGGCGCACGTTGCGGCGCGCGTTCCTCGCGGTCGCGTCGCGGGCGCGACCGAAGCCCGGGGTGCGTGTGCTCACCTACCACCTCATGCCGCCGGCCCGTGAGTTCCGACGCCACGTCGACATCATCCGAACGCGCGCCGAGATCATCGACGAGACGACGCTGCTCGAGCTCGTCACCAGCGGTCGCCGATCGAACGGCACGAGCCATGTCCTCATCACTTTCGACGACGGTTATCAGAACAATGTCGACGACTCCAGCCTCGAGTTGACCCGGGAGTTGGGGGTGCGTCCGCTCGTGTTCGTCGTCGGCGCCGCCGTGCGGCCCAATTTCGGGACACCACGACGCCTGATGCGCAGCCCAGCCGGTGCACCGCACCCGCTGGCGTCGACCGAATCGCTCCGCAACGCCGTCTCGGCCGGTTGGGCGATCGGCTCCCACACCGCGACCCACTGGGACTGCGCAACGGGTGACGCCGGCGACTTCGAGCGCGAGATAGCCGGCTCCAAGGCCGCCCTCGAGGAAGCCATCGGCGTCGAGGTGCGCACGTTCGCCTACCCGTGGGGCCGGCGCGAGAACATCAGCGCCGCGGCCGGCGAATGGATCGTCAAGAGCGGCTACCAGGCGTCGTTCACGACGGCGCGCGGGCGGATCGACGTCGCCGGCGTCACCTCGCCCTACGACCTGCCTCGTGATCCCGTCGAGGAATGGTGGGGGCCGCGTGAGATCGCGGGTTGCCTCGCCGGGGGCCTCGACCGCGTCGCCGGCTGGCGCTGACGTGACGGGCAAAGGTGCAGAAGGTGAACGCGCCGCGCTCTGGTTGCCCCTGCTCCGGCGGCTCACCGAGGTGTCGTCGACCTACGTGGTGTGGAAGCAGATCGCCTCAGCCCTCGAAGGTGAGGGCGACATCGACTCGGCCGCCGACCCGGCAGACTGGGACGCGCTCGAGCACGAGTTCCGCGTGTGGGCGGCAACGAACGGGCTCGAGCCGGTCGCGGTCTGCAACCACATCCCCGGCGGTCGCAACCTCATCGCGGCGCCCGAGAGCATGGCGTCGTTCCTCGAGCTGAGCATCAAGCACAACAAGGTCTTCCGCGGCTCCATGCTGTTCACGCTCGACCAGCTCGCGCCGCTCACGATCATCGACCCGCGCGGGTTCCGACGGGTGCGACCCGGCGCGGAGGGACTGCTCAAGCTGGTGCTCAACGGGTCCCGTTGGGGAGGGCGGCCCAATTTCGAGGGCCTGGCCACCAAGCACGTCGTCGAGCTCCTCGTCCAGGACGACGAAGGCGCGCGGTTGGCTGCTCACCTCTTCGGTCCGGCGGAGACGGCCGTGCTCGCGCTCGCCGACGCCGTGCGCGCCGGTGGCTGGGACCGACGCGCCATGCTCGACGTGGAGGCGCGCGCCCTGCTCGAGGCCGCTCGTCACCCCGCGACGCTTTCGCAGCGCGCCTGGTTCCGTGCGTTCTCCACCCGGCACTGCCCGATCGTCAAGGCGATCGTCGGAGGCGGCCGGCTGATCCCCGGCGATCGCGAGGCGTGGTTCCGTACCGTCGCCAGGACCCACGCGGTCTACGGCCCGACCGTGTCATCAGGAGCGCTCGATGGCGGGTGAGTGGGTCCTCGTCACCGAGGGCGGCGACGGGCAGTCGCGCGCCGCGGTCGCCGCGGTCCGCGCCCTCGCCGCAGACGGGTACCGTCCGGCGGTGACGGAGTACGAAGGCCTCTCGTTGGCCGGCGCCTCGCGTCACTGCGCCCGCCGTGTGCCGGTGCCGCTGGGCGAGGCCGACCCCGAGGGATACGCGAAAGCGGTGCGCACCGAGCTCGAGTCGCGTCCGTACCTGGCGGTGTTCCCCGGGAGCGACGCGGCCCTCGTGGCGCTCGATGCGCCGGTGCAGCACCTCATCAACAAGGAGTCCAGCGCCCGTCTGGCCGTGGCCGCGGGCCTGCCCGTCCCCCCGAGCCGCGTGTTCGAGAGTGCCGAGGAGCTGCTCGCCGCGGCTCACGACCTCGAGTACCCGATCGTGGTGAAGCCGGTGGTGAAGCGGTACGCCGCGGCGCGCTTCGGATCGGCGGACGAGCTCGAAGCGGTCGCGGGGCGCGAGGGCTTGATGGTCGTCCAGCCCTACCTGCGCGAGAACCTGCGCGGGGTGGTCGGCCTGATGTGGCAGGGCAAGCTCGTGGCCGCCACCCATCTTCAGTACCTCCGCGTGTGGCCCGCGCCCTGCGGCACCATCGCCTCGGGCACCACCGTGCCTCCCGATGCCGAGCTCGAGGCACGGCTGGAGACGCTGCTCGCGGGCTACGACGGTGTGTTCCACGTCGACCTGGCGGGCCCGTACCTGCTCGACGTGAACCCGCGCACTCACGCGTCGCTCCCCGTCGCCATCATCGCCGGTGCCAACGTCGTGTCGCTCTACTGCTCGCTGCTGCGCGGTGCGCCGGTCGCGCCGGTGCGAGGCCGGCCCGGGCTGTTCTTCCGACACCTCGAGGGTGATCTCCGCAGCATCCTCTGGCAGGTACGCGCCCGTGAGATGGGCCCGGCCGCCGCACTCGACGCGCTCCGGCCGCGACGGGGCACGGTGCACAGCTTCTCGACCTGGCGCGACCTGGGCCCCACGCGGGCGCGGCTGCGCTACGTCACTCGCCGGCTTTCCCCGCGCCACCGCTGACGGCTCAGAGCCACACAAAGCGCGGTTTCACCTGATCGCTCGTGCATTCTCGTGCCGTTGGCCCGACCTCATCACGCGCGAAGTGGCGGCGTCATCACAGGGCACTTCGATGAACGTCAGTGGCCGACAGAGCATCCCTGTGCACGTTTTTCGTGTTTTCCGCTCAGGGATCCGCACCCCCCCTGCCGATACAACGCGTGTACAACGCGGTCAACAACGCGTCGGATAAAGAGCTTTTGCCGCTCCCGCGCCGAGCACGTGCGCGACTGACCATCCTTGGAAGGTGACCCGCACATGCCCCTCGTGTCGTCCCGCCAGCTCGTGTCCTCCCAGCACGCCCGGCGGCGGGGCGCGGCGGGGGCGGCGTTCCTGCTGATGGTGCTCGTCGCGGCCCAGTTGGTGATGCCGTCGCTCGCCCGCTCCGCGACCACGTGGAGCTTCGTGGCGAAGGCCGACACCTACGTCGACGCGGGCAGGCCGGGCGACAACTTCGGTCGGGCCGCTTCGCTCCGCACCGACCAGTTCCCCTGGGCGCAACGCAGCTATCTGCGCTTCGACACACCTGCCCTGCGCGGGCAGTACTTCAAGCGGGCCACGCTCCGCCTGTTCAGCAACCAAGCCAACCCGCTCGGCGTCGCCGTCTACGCGCTGAGCGACAACAGCTGGGTTGAGACCCGCCTCACGTGGGACGGTTCACCGCAACCCGGCGCCTTCGTGGGCCACTCGCCCCCCACGGGCGTGGCGCGATGGACCGAGATCGACATCACCGCGGCAGTGAAACGCAACGCGGCAATGCGCGCATCCGGTCACCTCAGCCTGGTAGTCCGCCATTCCGCGTTCGCGAACCGGACCGTCCACCCGCAAGCGCACGAAGCCGAGACCGACTTCGCCAGTCGCGAGACCGGAGCAACCGCGCCGCAACTCCTCCTGACCACCGAGCCGGCACCCACGGCGTCCACGCTCCCCGCCCCCACGACAACCGTGGCACCCCGGCCCACGACCACGGTCGTCACACCGCCACCTCCCGTCCCGAGCGGGTGCGTCGCGGTTCAGGGCAGCGTCCAGAGCGCGGTCAACGCCAACCCGGCCGGCACGCGCTTCTGCCTGTCGGGAACGATCAGCGAGAGGATCACGCCCAAGGACGGCCAGGGGTTCGTCGGGCCCGCGGTGCTCGACGGCCGCGGCAGCATCGATCGTGCGTTCGGCGGTGGAGCCGCGAACGTGACCGTCGAGAACCTCGAGGTCCGCAACTACAACCCCGGGCGCCAGAACGGCGCGGTCGAGCCCGCAGGTGACAACTGGACGCTGCGCAACGTCAACATCCACAACAACGGCTGGGGTGGCATCTACATCGGCGGCAACAACGTCAAGATCATCGGCGGCAAGGTGAACGACCATGCCGGCCTCGGCATCGGCGACAGCAAGGTCTCGGGCACCCTCGTCGACGGCACCGAGATCGCGCGCAACGGCTTTGGGGAGTCGTGCGGCTTCGAGGCGGGCGGCGTGAAGTTCGTCGCGGTGCACACGACCGTGCGCAACACCTTCACCCACGACAACTTCTGCAAGGGTTTGTGGTGGGACATCAACGCGGCCAACACCCTGGTCGAAGGCAATCTGGTCCAGGACAACTGGGACGAGGGGATCTTCTACGAGATCTCCCAGGACGCCGTCATCCGAGGCAACACGGTCCGCCGCAACGGGCTGCACAACTACAACGCGTCCAATCGCAACGGGTGCTCGTGGCTGTGGGGTGGCGGCATCACCATTCCGTCCTCGTTCAACGTCGAGATCTACGGCAACACGCTGGACGGCAACTGCAACGGGATCACCGGCACGCAACAGGACCGCACCGATTCCACACCGCCCGCGCATCTGTTGCAGAACCTCAGCGTGCACGACAACATCGTGAACGGATCAGGCTCGACGGGTGTCGTCGAGGACAACGGGGCCGACCTGACCACTCGCGCCATCACCTTCGTGCGCAACTCGTTCGGCGGTGGTCACGACTTCTGCGGCATGGCCTGCTGACGGACGGCGCCCGCCGCGTCGACCTCGTGGTCGAGCGCGACGTCGCCCAGCCAGACGCGCCGGTCGCCGGGCACGCGGCGACCGGCCGCCATCCCTTCGAGCACGGCACAGGGGCGGGTCAACCGCTGACGCACCCACGTCGCCAGGACGGCGGGTTCCTGGAGCGACCGGGCCACGCACCAGCGCTGCATGTTGGTGAGCGCCCGACGGTCCCACCGACCGCCTTCCACCGCCTCCGCGAGCTGCACCATGGCCCGATCCGCGGGGCCGAGGAGCAGCCGCGCCGTCTCTCGCACGCCGTCGCGATCACGCGCCACGAGGCCGCCGACGTCGCGGCCGCGCAGGGTCGGCCAGTCGGGCTCGACGTCGTCGCGGGCGACCGCGTCGAGCAGCAGGATCACGCCCTCGGCGCCCGGTCGGGTGCGCCGGAAGCCCCAGGCATCGAGCTCCACCACCGGGTGCAGGGTCTCGGGCACGAACAATGTCGCACCCCGGACGACCCGCCGGGCCCGGACCGAGAGCGCGAAGAACCGGAGGGGGCCGTCGAGCGCGACGAGGTGCCGTACGTGCGGCTCGTGGCCACAGACGACGACCGGTCCGAGGCGCTTCACCCCCGCCCAACGGCGGAACTCCTCGGTGAGCGCGTCCCAATCCTGCACTGGCGCGGTCGACGAGAGATCGCCCGCCTCCGTGGCCGCGCCGCCGACGCTCTTGCACGCCACCCAGCTCGGTGCCACCTCGCTCAGGCCACGGGCCAGCGACAACCAGCGCGGGACCTCCTCCACCAGGAGATCATCGACAGGTTGCCCGACGGACTACAGCGCGAGGGGTTACCGCGCGACGGCCAGCACCTCGGCCTCCGCCCGACGCAGGACCTCGTCGAGCGAGGCCGAGGTGTCGAGGTGCACCCGGCGGACACCGGCGGGCACCACGTCGTGCCAGGCGCGCACCTGGCGCTCGAGCTCGGCCTCCGGCAGCTCCTGCTTGCGGGCCCGGAGCGCGGCGGGCGGACCCTCGAGCACGAGCAGCACGTCGGACTGCGGCAGAAGCCGGCCCAGGACGCGCACCAGACGCCCGCCGGGCCGGAGCCGATAGCGGCGCGGGTCGACGGCGAGGTCCCACCACCCCCGCTCCAGCAGCACCCAACCGCCCCGCCGCACGAACGGCCGGGCGCGCAGCAGCCACCCGAGCCAGAAGTCCGCGAACAGCGCCAGCGCCTTGATGGCGGCGAGCGGCGCGGGGTAGGGCTCGTCGCGGTGGGGCTCGGTGACTGCCGCCTGGTCGCCGCCCCGCGCAGGCAGCACACCGAAGCGGTGATGCACCCGCAGCACCCTCCGATCGCGCAGCAGACCGTGTATCAGCGCGTCGCAGAGGGTCGACTTGCCCGTGCCGTCGGGACCGGCGACGGTGAGCACCCGGCCCGCGCCGCCGGGCCTCAGACCAGGTCGCGAGCCTGCGTCAGCCACGCCGCCCCCACCCTCTCCCACGTGATGTGCTCCTCGACGACCTTGCGCGCGTTGCGGCCGGTCTCCCGGGCGCTCGGTTCGACGACGGCCTGCAACCCGGCCGCCACGCCCGTGATCGACGGCTCGACCAGGATGGCGGCGTCGCGCTCGGCGAGGAACCGGCCGAGGTAGTAGGGCGTCACGATGGTGGGCACGCCGATCGATGCCGCTTCCGCCACCGAGTTGCCGAAACCCTCCCATCGCGACGGATACGCGAATCCCACCGCACGGGCGAGCGTCTCCCACTTCTCGCGTCCGTAGACGGCGTCGCGGACCGAGACCCACCGCTCGAGCCCCAGCTCGCGCACGAGCTCGCGCGTCTCGGGGCGGCCGCCGTTGCGCGAGTCGGGGCCGTGGAGGCGCACCTGAGGCCGCGCCGCGGGCGGCAGCGAGTCGACGGCGCGGACGAGCAGGTCGATGCCCTTGTGCTCGACGTCGAACCGGCCCATCCACAGCACGTAGCCGCCGCTCCCGCCGTCCCACTCGATGTCGTGCGGCGCCTCGACACCGTTGGGCGCCACGATCACGCCACCGGTGAAGCCCAGCCGTTCGGGGATGTGGCGCTCGGCATCGAAGAACAGATGCATGGCGCGCGCCTGTCGTACGAGCGGCCCCTCGAGCGCGGCCCACCACGCGCGCTTGAGGGGCCGGCGACGGTTGAAGATCTGCACCTCGTACGCCCCGCGCGGTGCCACCACGTAGGGCACCTCGAGCCTGCGAGCCACGCGACCCGCCACGACGTTGTGGGCCGCCCACGCGGAGTTGAGCACGACGAGGTCCGCGCCCCGCAGGGCCGGCTCGAGGTGCGACGGGAGGGGCAGCCGCTCGCGCGCGGGCCCGACGTGGCGGACGGGCACCCAGCGCACCCGGCCGTCGGACGGCGGCTGCGGCCCGTCGTCGTAGGCGATGACGGCCTCGGCTCCGGCTTCGCTCAGGGCCCCGGAGAGCCGGCGGACGGCGCCCGTCATGCCACCGTCACCGACAAGCGCTCGGGGGTAGTAGTGCACGATCCGCATGAACGTCCTGGGGGCCGGGGAGCGGCTACGCGCCCGAGTCCTGCCCGAAGCGCTTCCACGCTGCCTGGGTGATGAGGTCGTTCGACCAGTCGAAGTAGGCACCGCTCCTGTCGGGAAGATGGTAGGTGTTCCCCACCCATCGGTTGTTCTTCTCGGTGAAGTACCGGTTGTCGTCGATGTCCTGGACGAGGCCGGTGACCGCGCCTTCCCCCGCCGGCGCAGTCTGAACCATGAGGTTGTCACGGACCGACAGGTTGCGAACCTGCAACGCCCCTCGACTGCCCGAATGACGGTCCTGTTGCAGCGCGCCGACGCCATTGGCCCCGATCACCACGTTGTCGTGGACGTCGCAGTCGGAGCTGGCCGCGATCACGATCTGGCCACCGTGGTAGAAGCCCTTGCCCCCCGAGGCCGGCCCGTTGCCCGACACGAAATTGTCGTGGATCGCGCACCGGTAGGAGATCTCGTAGAAGATGCCTGCCCCTGAGTCGCCGTCCGGGTCGACGTTGTCGACGACGAAGTTGTGGTCGACCGTCCATCGGTAGCAGGAGATGTCGCACCACAGACCCGGGCCCCGGTTGTCGCGTACGCGGTTCCCGGTCACATGCATGTCGGTGGCCCGCGCCCCGAACTTGGCGCCCCCGGCCTCCCAGTCGGGGTCGTACCCCGCGGTGTTGTTGCCGTAGATGTCGTTGCCGAGAATCAGCGAACCTCGGCCCGCGCCGGCCAGGCCCAGCTGCCCGTTGCCGTGGAAGGTGCTGTTGCGAACGGTGCCACCGTCGACGACCGCACCTGTGCCGTGCGTGGCGACGACCTCGACGTCGTCGACCACCCAGCCTGTGGCACCGTCGGCCGCGTGCAGACCGCCGATCTGCGCGGGGTTGGCCGCCTTCGCGATCGACAGGTCGGCAACGCGCACGCCCGAGGCGCGCGACGAGACGACGCGTTCCGCGACCGCCTGCTCGACCACGTGTCCCGCCGGGTCGGCGGCGAGGAAGACGCGGTTGTCCGCAAAGCTCTCGTAGAAGCGGCCGGGCGTGAGGTCGGCGAGCAGCATCGCCCGCTCCAGCCGGCGCCCGTCGATGAACACGTCCTGGGTGATGCCACAACCGGGCGTGAAGCAGTGCGGGTCGTGCGCAGGTCGACGGGGCAGACGACCGTGCGTCCACCAGAGGTCGCGATCGGGGGCCCGGCCGGTCCCCGAGGCCAGAAGCACCCAGCCCATGAGCCGCTTCGACCCGTCGAGCACGGTTCGCCCGGGCCCCTCACCGATCAGTTGCATCGCGTCCTTCGGCTCGATCGCGCTCGCCACCCGGTACGTGCCGGCCGCCAGGCAGAAGACCGTGCCGCCGGGGTGGGCGTCGACGGCACGCCGCACGTCCGCGCCGGGCGCGAGCGCGACGCCTCGGCACCTCCCGTCGGCGTCGCGCGCCGGCGAGCGGGTGAGTGGCCGGGTCGGCGCGGGTTTGCGCGCGAGCGCGACGACGACCGTGAGGACGGCGGCCACGGCGACGGCGGTCGCGACGGCGAGCGCGAGCGAGCGGCGCACGTGCATCGACGTCTGCTACCGCTTGACCAGTTGGCCACCGTCGACGACGAGCACCTGACCGGTCACGTGGGTGAGCGCGGTGGCGAGGGCCACGAAGGTGCGCGCCACGTCGTCCGGGGTTCCCAGGCGACCCAGCGCGGTGGTCGCCGCCAGCCGCTCCCAACGACCTTCGTCGTGCGCCCAGATCCGCTCGGTTCGAGCGGTGCGAATGGTGCCGGGTGCGACGACGTTCACCCGAATGCCGTCCTCCCCGAGCGGCCCGGTTAGCGCGTGCATCATCCCGATGACGCCGGCCTTCGCCGCCGAGTACGCGGGCATGCCGACGCCCGTGAGCGCGTTCCATGACGACGTGAACGTGACCGACCGGTCGACGCCGGTGCGGGCGCGCAACAAGGGAAGGGCCGCGTGCAGCACCACGAACTGGGAGGTGAGGTTGGCCTCGACCGACGCGCGGAACACCTTCGGCGACAGTTGCACGGGGTCGGCCTGCGTGGCGGGCTCATCACCGAGCGCGCCGCCCGCGATGCCGACGACGTGCGCCAGAGGACCGGCCCCCTCGGCGGTCGCCACCGCCGCGGCCACGGCCACCTCGTCCTCCGCGTCGACCCGTATCCCCAGGTAGGACCCGGCGGGCGAATCGGTTGCGGGCACGTCGGTCACATGCTCGACGACGTCGAGCCCCACGACGGAGAAGCCGGCGGAGATGAAGGCGCGCACGGTCGCGGACCCGATGGCCCCCGCCGCGCCGGTGATGAGCACCACGTCTCTCGGCACCCCGCCATCATTACCATCACCCCACGCGTCCCGATCGCACCCGACCGCCTTCTTGGCGTGGACAGCCGTCTGGAGGACGGCTGACTACGACAAGGAGCGGGCGCCCGACCGGGCGATCGTCGCTTGGTCGGTGCCGAGGTACGACGCCACCACCTGCGGGTCGCGCACCACGTCGTGGGCGGTGCCCCGCGCGATGACATGGCCCAGCTCGAGCGCCACGATCTCGTCGGAGATCGAGGTGATCAGCGGCATGTCGTGCTCGATCACGAGCATGGCGCAACCCGTCTCGCGGCGGATGCGGAGCAAGAGTGGGCCGAGCGCCTCGGTCTCGCGCTGCGCGATGCCCGATGACGGCTCGTCGAGCATGAGCACCGCCGGGTAGTGGGCGACAGCCATCGCGAGGTCGACGACCCTTCGGGTGCCGGTCGAGAGCTCGCGCGCGAACTTGTCGCGGAACGCGCCGAGCCCCATCAGCTCGATGAGGGCGGTCACCCGCTTGCCGACGTCGTCCTCCTGCTCGAGCGCGGCCGGCAGTACCAGAGCGGCGGCGAGGTGGTCGCGCACCTCGAGATGGCGCTCGAGCGCGTTGGCGAGGTTCTCGGCGACGGTGAGCGACGAGAAGATGCGCGCGTCCTGGAACGAGCGCGCCAAGCCCGCACGCGCCCGCCGATCAGGGCCCCAGGCGGTGACGACGACGTCGTCGAGCCACACGCTCCCGCCGTCGGGTACGAGGAACCCCGACAACAGATCGAACAACGTCGTCTTGCCGGCACCGTTGGGTCCGATCAACCCGAGGATCTCGCCCTCGCGCACCTCGAGGTCGACGTCGTCGACGGCCCGGATCCCACCGAAGCTCTTGGTCAGGCCGTGGGCCGCGAGCAGCACGCGACCGGATGGCGACGGCTCGTGGCGTGGCGCGGCGGCCGCGGGCTTCGACCCGCCTTTGGCCGACGCCGCACCTTCGAGGAAGACCGATCGCAGGAGGTCGTCGCGCTCGAGCAGCTCCGAGGTGACGCCTTCGAACCTGACCTCCCCCTTCTCCAGGAAATAGGCACGATCGGCGAGCGTGAGGGCCACGTTGACCGACTGCTCGACGAGGATGATGGTGGTGCCGCGCGCGTGGATGTCGCGCACGATGTCGAGGAGCTGCTCGACGATGATCGGTGCCAACCCGAGCGACAGTTCGTCGATGATGAGCAGCTTCGGCTCGGCGAGGAACGCCATGGCCAACGCCAGCATCTGTTGCTCGCCGCCGGAGATGTCACCTGCGAGGTGGTCGAGATGGTCACGAAGCCGCGGAAAGCGCTGCAGCATCTCGCCGCGCGCCGCGACCACGCGCGCCTCGTCTTCATCGAACATCCACGATGCCGCCCGGAAGTGCTCGGCCACGGTGAGGGTCGGGAACACCGCCTTTCCCCCCGGCACCTGCACGATGCCGAGCTGCGCGCCGGTCACGGGGTCCGCGTGGGTGATGTCGCGCCCGTCGAAGAAGATGAGGCCACCGACCGGGTCGACCACCCCGGCGATGGCGCGCAGGAGGGTCGACTTCCCTGCGCCGTTCGTGCCGAGCAGAGCGACGATCTCCCCCTCGTGCACCTCCATGTCGACCCCGAAGAGCACCTGCACGCCGTCGTAGGCAACGTCGACGTCGCGACAGAGCAGCAGCGCGCTCTCCCGTGCCTCCAGGCGAGCCCCACGCAGCTCCGCGGTGAGGGCCAGGTTCCGGAGCGCCCGGTTGGTGTCGTCGGCCACGAAGCGGTGCGCGGACCTGAGGATCAGGCCGCCGATGACCCAGTAGCCGACCGTGGCCGCGATGCCCCACCGGATCCCGTACACGTCCGAGACGCGGATCACCGGGACGATGATGAAGAGCAACCAGGCTCCGAGCAGGATGAACACCGCGCCGAACCCGAACGACAGCGTGCGGACCCGTGCCGGTGACACGAGCGCCTGCGTGGTCACGAACGGAGGCGTGAACACACCGGCGGCGAAGCTCGTCGCCGCGCCGAGCACGACGACCAGCCAGAGCCAGGGCGAGGCGGCCACCGCGGCGAGGCCGATGCCGACGGCGACGACGGCCAACCCGGCCCGCTTCAGCGGCTCGCCCATGCCGCGCGTCAGCCAGCGTGCCGTCCACCGGCCCGACAACAGCACGCCCGCGAAGGTGAGCCCGGCGTTCATCGCAGTGATGGCGCCCCGCCCGAACTCGGCGACGCCGAACTCGCGCTTGAGAAACAGCGGCAGGTAGTACGCGAGCGGGATCAGCCCCGCGCCGATGAACACGAAGGAGAGGTACTGGCGGCGCAGCGTCGGGACCGCGAACAGGGTACGGGCGGCCTCGGGGAACGGCGGCGGGTCCTCCCGCTCCGCCTCGACCGCGGCGGCGGGGTCGTCGGTGCCGCCTCGTCGCGGGTCGCGCAGCCGGGTGGCTACGAGCGCGGTGGCGACGATCGGCACGATCAGGATGAGGAATGCCGCCCGGAACCCCCAGAGTGCCGCGGTGATGCCGGCAACGGCGGGGCCCACCACCCGCCCGAGCTGTTCACCGTTGCGATGGAACGAGAACACCCGGGGCCGGGTCGAGGGTTTGTAGTAGTCCGCGAGCAACGAGGTGTGCACCGGGTCGTTGACCAAACGTCCCATCCCGTTGCCCAGGCGATACAGGATGAGCGCGTACAGCAGCGTGGCGGTGCCGGTGAGGAACGAGAACACACCCGCCATGAGTGCACCGATCACGACCATCTTGCTGCGCGGGAGGCGATCGCCGTAGAAGCCCACGGGTACCGCGAGGGCCAGCACGACCGACAGGTTGCCGATCACGATCAACCCGAACGCGCGGTCGGTGAGATGGAAGTACTCCTGGATGTTGGGCGCGAGGACCGCGAACGCCGAGGTGTCGAACTCGTCGAAGAAGAACAGCGCGAAGAGCACGACGAGCGGGAAGATGTCGACCCCATCGGTGACACGCTCGAAGCGGGTCTTTGCCCAACTGATCACGGCACGACCTCGCCGCTCGACTTCGCAGCCGCGAGCATCGCCGATTCGTCGATGAGCGCCTCCGCCCGGACGAGCACGTCGTCCGCGTCCGGCTCCCCGCTCAGGACGACGCGGCGGTCGGCCACCAGGCTCGGCACGTCGATCCCACGCCGGTTGGCGAGCGCGCGCAGGAGCCGGTCGCGCACGCGGTAGACGCCCTCGATCAGCCCGCCCGGCAGGAAGAGCAGCAGGAACAGCACCCCTGCGCCGGTGGCGAGGACGTCGAGGTTCTTGAGGTGGAGCGCGGTCGGCCCGAAGTACTTGAGGCCCTCGTAGTAGACCGCGCCGAGTATGGCGCCCGCGAGCGACGTGAGGCCCCCGACCACCGCGAAGACGAAGACGTCGAGGCTGGCCGTGATCGTGAACGCCTCGCGGTCGACCGACCCTTGCTGGTAGGCGAGGAGAGCACCCGCCACCGCGGCGATGAACCCGGACAGGGCGAACGCAGCCAGCCTGCTGCGCGCCGCGTTCAGGCCGTACGACTGGGCGGCACGCACGTTGTCGCGCACGGAGATGAACACGCGACCGGAACGGCCCTTCCGCATCGAGCGAGCAGAGAGGTACACCACAGCAAGAACGGCAAGACAGACGTAGTAGAACGCCACGTCGCCGCGCGTGTCGACGCGGTCCCACAGGACGGGCCGAGTGATCGTCTTGTTCGCGTCGGGCAGGAGCCCGCCGAAGTACTTCGAGTTCAGGAAGTAGCCGTTGACCGTCGCGGCAAAAGCAAGCGTCACGACCGCGAGGAACAGTCCGGGGACCCGCAGTGTGGGGAGCCCGATCAGCACGGCCACGACCGCGCCGACCGCGCCGTCGAGGTTGTGGTGGACCGCGAGGCCGCCCGCCACGCCCGCCCCCAACCCCGCGAACGCGAACTGGCCGAGTGAGATCTGACCTGCCCATCCCGTGAGCACCACCAACGACAGGCCGACGATGGCGTAGATGACGACGAGCGAGGCGAAGTTGGCCCGCTGGGTCCCCACGAGGTACGGCGCCGCCAGCAGGACGCCCGCCACGATGACGGCGAGGCCGGCCACGCCCCACCGCACCTCGCGCGTGTGTCGCAGCTCCTGGGGGATGGGACGGAGCTCGCGCAGGTTGCGGAACGTCGAGACGCCGGTGTCGTAGGCGCGTGAGAGGCGCTGCCGTTGGAGCGCCAACGCGATCAACAGGAGCGGGAGCATCAGCGAGACGCTGATGTCGCCTCGCCGGGTCGCGTAGTTGGCCGACTGGTCGAGCACGCCGATTGCCATCCCCGCGCCGAGCGCGACGGGCATGCTCTCCATCCTCGCCACGACCGCTGCAGCCAGCGCGTAGAGCAGGATGATGGGGCCGATGAGCCCGCCGAGGGGCAGCCCCACCACCGGCGCCCGCAGGAAGACACCGAGACCTGAGCACACCGCGGCGATGACCCAGACGACCGTCGACACCCGCTTGACGGGTATGCCGAGCAGCGAGGCCCGCTCGTCGTTGTCCGCCGACGCCCGCACCGCGATCCCCAACCGGGTGAAGCGGAAGAACGCGCCGAGCCCGACCATCACCGCGGCCACGACCACCGGGATCACCAAGGCGTTGCCGTTCTGGATCACACCGCCGAAGTCCCACGAGAAGCGACTGAGGGGCGTGACGAACTTCTGCGGTGAGACCACCTCACCCGTCACCCACTTGGGCAGGTAGAACTCGACGAGCGCCAGCAGCTGTGCGATCCCGATGGTGGCCACCGTCGCGATGAGGCGCGGCGAGGTGGCGAAGCGTCGCATGATCACGAACTCGACGAGGAAGCCGGTGAGCGCGGCACCGACGAGCACGATCCCCACCGCGACCAGGTAGGGCCAGTGGTGGGCGGCCAGCAACAGCAGCGCGAGCACCGCGGGCACCGAGCCGAGGCCGGCCTGGGCGAAGCTCACCAACCGGTTCGCTCGGTAGATGAGAATCAGCCCGAACGCGATGAGCGCGTACAGGCAGCCGATGATGATCCCTTGGAGGATGATGCCGGCGGGCACCGCCGTGGGCACGGGCACGCCGAGCACGTCGGTGGTGCTGTCGCGCCCGAACGCGAGCTCGGCGAACGCCACGACCCCGATGAACGCGACGACGGACCTCGCGATCGGGCCCGCGACCCGTCCCTGCCAGACCTGGTTGACCCAGGTCATCGACCCGGCAGCTGCGGCTCGCCCGTCGGCCACTCCCCGAGCTTGTAGCGACGTCCGCCGTTCAGCGACACATAGGCGCCCGGCTTGCCGTCGATGGCGGAGATGGCCTTCGCGTCCCAGTACACCTCGCGGGCGTCGGAGACGGCCGTGTAGTCGCCCTTGCCGAACTTGACGTAGACCTGCTGGGGGTCGTGCACCTTGTCCCAGCCCCCGATCGGGTCGCTCGTCAGCAGCGCCTGCTCGAAGTTCAGGGGGGTGACGGTGGGGCCCGCGCCCATGATCCCGCTGGCGATGAACGAGAGGTAGCTCCAGCCGAGCTGGTTGGCCTTGTTGGGCAGTCCCTGCCGGCCCGCCGCACGCCACACCTTCACCGTGTCGCTCTGGTCGAACGGCGTGAACTCGGGCAGGTCGCTCGGCCCGAAGGCGTTCGCCCACTGCTTCGCGTCGTAGAGACGGGCGAGGAGGTCGTAGTCCACGAGCCCGCTGCCGGCCATCGTGTACTCGGGGAAGTACTGCTGGCGGGTCGCGGCGCCGGTTGCGAACACCGGCCCGATCGGGTCGCTGAAGAACATGACCGTCGTGACGCCCTCGTTCTTGAAGCGAGCCGTGCCCGCGATGGACTGCTCTCCCGCACGCGTCGTATCGGACGCGTAGGCCGAGATCTGCGCGCCGTTCTTGTCGCACGCGCGCACGATGCGAGCGAGCTCCTCGGCCGACTTCACGTTGACCGGCGCGTCGGGCGTGACGATGCCCAGCTTGCGGGTCTTGGCGCGCAGGTCGACGTCACCTGCGTAGCGGGCGGGCTTCCCCGCGAGCCTCTTGCACCAGTATTCGCCGGCCAGCTTGGCCTGCTGTGACCCTCCCATGAAGATGTCCCAGTGGTAGGGCCGGTGCTGGATGTTGAAGCTGTCGTCGAAGTGCCAGCCCCCGGCGTTGACGATCTTCGCCTTGCTCAGTTCCTCGTAGAACTCCAAACCGACTGCGGTCGCCCATACCACCGCGAACGGCTTTATCGACTTGGCGATCTGCTGGGCCTCACTGCGCAGGCACGGCACGTCGGGTGGGGCGTAGTCGCACTGGCCTTCGAACGGCACGATCTTGACCTTGCGCCCGTAGAGCTCGAACTTCTCGTTGATGAACTGCTCCGCGGCCTGAAGGAACGTGCGCTCGTCCTCCCTCGTCTGCGCCAGCCCCAGGGGGCGGAGCACGCCGGTGATCGTCGGGTTCTCCTTGGCCTGGTACCAGACGATCTTCACCTCGGTCGCGGTGACGCCGGTGTAGGTCGCACCGGGGTTCTTTCCCTTGAACTTCGGAATGCACGGCGGCGCGGTCGCCAGCTCGCCGAACTGCCTCCCGTTGACGCAGTGGCTCTCGTCGCCGACGGACGGGATGCCGCGCTCCTTGGCCGCGGCTGCCTGCGTCTTGTCCAGACGGCCCACGGCGCTGACGGCGGTGGGGGCCTTGGAGGGGACGATGGCGATGACGAGGAGCTGGGCCGCGACGAAGACCAGGAACGGTGCGTAGCGACGCAGCAACTTCACTCGGAGACCCCCCGGAGAGCGGCGTCGAGGTGCCCGGCCGGGGGGCGCGCCGCAGGTCGCGTCCACACGTCTTTTTGCACTGGGCGTGAACGATACCTTGCAAGCGGGCCGGGCGCGGCGCGCGGCCGAGCCCTTCGGTGTCTGGTAGAGAGCAGGGATGGAGTACCGGCAATTGGGGAGCAGTGACCTCCGGGTCTCGGAGATCAGCCTGGGCTCGTGGCTCACCTACGGGGTCGGCGTCGAGCGCGACCGGGCCGAGACCTGCGTGCGGCGGGCGTTCGAGGTCGGCATCAATTTCATCGACACCGCGAACGCCTACGGGCGCGGCGCGGCCGAATCGTTCCTCGGCGAGGTGCTGGCCGGGGTCGACCGTGCTTCGTACGTCCTGGCAACGAAGGTCTTCTTCCCGATGTCGCGCCGCGACCGGGGACTGTCGGCCGCCCAGATCCGCAAGCAGTGCGACGCGTCGTTGAAGCGGCTGCGCACCGACCACGTCGACCTCTACCAGTGCCACCGCTACGACACGAGCACGCCGCTGGGGGAGACGATGGAAGCGCTCACCGAGGTCGTGCGCCAGGGCAAGGCCCGCTACATCGGGTTCAGCGAGTGGTCGCCGGCGCAGATCCAGGCCGCCATCGGCCTTAGCACGGCCCGGCCGGCCGCCGGGACCGCAAGCCCCGACGCCCTCGTGCCGTTCGTCTCGAGCCAACCGCAGTACTCGATGCTCTGGCGCCGGCCCGAGCAGGCGGTCATCCCGCTGTGCGCGGCCAACGGCATCGGTCAGATCGTGTGGTCACCGCTCGGGCAGGGTGTGCTCACGGGCAAGTACCGGCCGGGGTCGGCCCCGCCCCCCGACTCGCGTGCCGCGAGCGAGAGCATGGGTCAGATGATGGGCAACCTGCGCGCCGACAAGGTGCTCCTGGCGGTCGACGGGCTGCGACCTCTCGCCCGTCGAGCCGGCCTCTCGATGGCCCAGCTCGCGCTCGCCTGGGTGCTGCGCGAGCCCAATGTGGCTTCCGCGATCATCGGAGCCACCCGGCCCGAGCAGGTCGATGACAACGCGGCGGCGTCAGGCGTCACCCTCGACGCCGACGTGCTGGCCGCCATCGACGACGTGCTCGCTCCCGTGTTGTGAGTCGCGCACATCGGCCACCGTGGTCGCGCGGAGACCGGTGAGGACGTACGCCTCCACCGCGGTCTCCTTGCCCTTTACCTGCAGCGGACCGAGCGGACGCACCACGGCGACGTCGCGGAGGAGCTCGTACGTCGCCTTCCCGATCACAACCTGACCCTCCTGCGCACTCGTCTCCAGTCGCGCCGCGAGGTTGGCGGTGTCACCGATGGCGGTGAAGTTGCGGAGCTCCGCGCTTCCGATGTTGCCGACCACGACCGGTCCGGAGTTGATCCCCACCCGAAAGCGCGGCCACCCCGCGCGGCCCGCCGCGATCTTGTCGACCGCGGCCTGCAGACCCAACCCGGCACGCGCGGCGCGGAGCGCATGGTCGGGCTGACGGCTCGGAGCGTTGAACAGCACCATGATCGCGTCGCCCATGAACTGTGAGATGGTGCCGCCTTCCTCGAGCACGACGGGCACGGCCACCCCGAAGTTCCGGTTGAGCATCGTCACCACGTCGTGCGGTGACGAACGCTCCGAGAACGAGGTGAAGCCGCGGAGGTCTGCGAACAGCACGGTGATCTCGACAGTGGCGCCCCCGAGCTCGGCCTGGGCGGGGTCGGCCAGCAGCGCCGTCGCCACCGCGGGCGACATGTACTGGCGGAACAGGCCGTCGATCTGGTGGTAGAGGCGGGCGTTCTCCAATGCGATCGAGAGCTGGCTCCCGAGCGAGCGGAGCAGGGCGCGGTCGCGGTCGGCGAACTCGCCTGACGTCCGTACGAACTCGAGGACGCCCGCGGCATTGCCCTTCACAGTGAGAGGCAGCACGAGCAGCGCACCACCGTTCGACCGCGCCTCGACGGGCTCGAGACCGGTCATGGCACGCGCCGCGAGCTCGCGTTCGAGCGGCAGGACCGGGGTCTCACCGACAAAGTCGAGGCGGCCCTGCTCGAGGAGGCCGAGCCGCAACCGGTCGTCTCGGAAGGCCTCTCCCGCAAGTGCCACCACCCGCGCCAACAGCTCCTCCTCCGAGCGGATCACGCGCGCTTCCTGTCCGACCGCAACGAGAGCGCCGAGGCGCCGAATCTGCTCACGCTCGTTCACGAGCGCCTCGGCCGCCTGCTCGAGGACGCGGCCCTGGCCCTCACTCAACCCGAAGCGGGCGGCCAGGTCGGCGGCGAGCCGGCCGAAGGCGGTGTCGTCGCCACCCTGCCGGTCCATCGCGTCGACGAGCGCCTCCAGCGCGGTGCCGTACTCCTCGCGCACGTGCCGGAGGTTCTGCTCGAGAGAGATCGACGTGAAGATCCCGGTCACCGTGCCTTCCCGGCGGTACTGCGCATACGAGCTGTAGGCGACGAAGGCGAAGGCGCCCGCCATCAGGAGGTGCCACTCCCACCACGAGGCGCGCCAGTTGCGCGCGAGCGACACCACGATCATCGCCTCGGCCAGTAGGAAGAAGGCGGTGATGACGCTCAGCAACATCACCGAAGGACGGCGCCGGTGCACGGTCCAGTACCGCGCCGCGGCAACCAGGTAGAGCGCGGTGGCCACGACCGCCAGGATCTCCAGCGGCCCCTTCGCCTCGCTCGCGTCGAGGGTCGCGTCGAGTGGCGGCAACCCGAGGAGCGACACAGTGCCCCAGCCCACGAGCAGCGCGGGGACGCCGATCCTCAGCACCCCCTGCCGGGCCATGAGCCGGGCGGCGGCGCGCGGCGAGATGTCCATCGACGAGGCCGCCGCGAACGCAGCCGCGAGCACGAGCCCGACCGGCGTGGCGATGACGAACCCCGCGTTCTTGTTGCTGACGATCACATTGGGAGTGGCGAGGGCGTGGAGGGCGAGAAAGCCGGCGCTGCACAGGAACGCCAGCGCGACAAGGAAGAGCCGGGCGTCGGAGCGTCGCCGTGCCTCTTCGCTCATGCGGAAGCCGAGCACGGTGTTCACCAGCGCCACCGCCGACACCAGCCAGAAGTGCGCCTGGTGCTGCTCCCACAGCGCGTCGAAGCGGGGCCGGGCGATCAGCAGCCAGAGGACGGCGATGGGAAGCGCCATGTGGACGCCCCACACCAGGACGCGGTTGGCCGGCGCACGGCGGACGGGGCTCGCCTCAGAGGGTGATGGGCGCATCCGGCGGTGCCTCGTCGTAGCGACGCAGGGCCGCTTCCTCCAGAGCGACGGCCTCGCCGTCCAGCTGGCACTCGACGAAGAGTCGGCCCTCGAGCCGCAATCCCTCGTCGAACGGGAGCCGCAGCCCCTCGGTGATAGCGCGCTTGGCGGCCGCGAGCGCGCGGCGCGGCCTGCCTGCGATCGGCTGGAGCCATTCGACGACGCGGTCGACGAAGCCGTCGTCGGGCAGGCACGCCTCGACCAGGCCGACGCCGAGCGCCTCGTCCGCGCCCACCACCCGGCCCGAGAGGATGAGCTCCGCCGCCCGCCCGGGCCCGACGAGGCGCGGCAGGCGCTGCGTGCCACCTGCACCGGGAATGATCCCGACCGCGACCTCGGGTTGGCCCAGGTGCGCGGAGGCCGCGGCGACGCGAAGCGTGCACGCGAGCGAGAGTTCGCAGCCGCCGCCCCACGCCTGGCCGTTGATCGCCGCAACCACCGGCTGCGGCAGCGACTCGATGCGAGCCAGCGTCCGGCTCCAGCTGCGCGGGTCGCCCGCCACCGCCTCACCCCGCCCGATCCGTGCGAGGTCCTCGAGGTCGGCGTGGGCCACGAAGTAGCCGGGAACGCCGCCGGTGAGCACGATCACGCTCACGTCGTCACGATCCGCGAGGTCGTCGAGCCGGTCGCCGAGCTCGCCCACGGCCTCGAAGCTCATGAAGTTGCGCGGCGGTCGCGTGAAGGTGAGGAGCGCGATGGCCCCCCGTCGTTCGACCTCCCAGTACGGCATCCCGCCTCCCGAGCCTGAGACAACCTCGTTCAAGCGACGAGCTTCAACGGCAGCGAGTCGAGACCACGAAGGATGATGCGGCCGTTCCAATCCGCCTTGTCGGTCGCGAGCTCGAGGTCAGGAAAGCGGCGGATGAGCGAGCCGATCGCCACCTGGCCCTCGACACGCGCGAGCGTGGCGCCGAGGCAGTGGTGCACGCCACTACCGAACGACACGTGCTGGGCCGCGCCCGCCCGGGTGAGGTCGAGCTCGGCGGCGTCGGCGCCCCAATGGGCCTCGTCGCGGTTGGCCGAGCCGAGGCAGGTCATGAGAAAGCTCCCCTTCGCGATCGCGTGGCCGGCGATCTCCATGTCGGCGACGGCGATGCGGCGCGAGAACTGCACGGGGCTGTCGAAGCGCAGGAGCTCCTCGACCGCATTCGTGTCGAGCCCGGGGTCGGCCCGCCAGCGCTCGAGCTGGGCGCGGTTGCGGAGCAACGCGTAGGTCCCGTTGCCGATGAGGTTCACGGTTGTCTCGTGCCCGGCGATGTAGAGCAGGACGATCTGGTCGAGGAGCTCCTCCTCCGAGAGCGCGTCACCCTCGTCCTCCGCGGCGATGAGCGCGGACAGCAGGTCATCGCCGGGATTGTCACGCTTCCACGCGATGGCCGCCAGGATGTGCTCGAGCATGTGGTCGGATGCCTCGATCGCAGCCCGAACCTGGTCGACGGTGACGATCGGGTCGAGGGTGGCGGTCATCGTGTGTGACCAGTCGCGCAACTGGGCACGGTCGCTGTCGGGCATGCCGAGCAGCTGGGAGATCACCGCGAACGGCAGCGGGAACGCGAGATCGCGGATGAGGTCGGCCTCGCCGGCATCGGCCATCTCGGCGAGCAGCGCGTCGACCAGCTCCTGGACGCGCGGGCGCAGACTGCGGACCATGTTGGGGGTGAACGCCTTCGATACGAGGCGGCGCAGGCGGGTGTGGTCGGGGGGGTCGATGTTGAGGATGCCCCGCTGACCGCGTTGGGGGCGATCGCCCAGCAGCTCCTCGAACACGGGATTGCGCAGGTCGAGGCTGGCGTTGCTGTCCTCGACGCTCAGATCGGGGTCGCGGAGGACGCGGAGCACGTCGTCGTAGCCGAGCACCGTCCACGGGCCGAAGGGGCTCTGGTGCACGCCGTTCTCCTCGCGCAGGGCACGGTACTGCGCGTAAGGGTTGTCGAAGAATCCCGGCACGAACGGGTTCAAAACGGTGCTGCCACTGTCGATCGATGGGCCGGCCGGCGCTTCACTCATGAGTCCAAGCTACGGCGCGGGGCGGCGGAGCGCGCCGACGGCGTAGGAGCTCGTCCGGTCCCGCGGAGGTTCTCTGCTAGAGAGAGGGGCGTGGCCCGCCGCCTTCCACCGACCAGCTGGGTGCGCCAACCGGGGCAGAACGACGCCATGCTCAGAGCCGTGGCGATCAGCCGCGACACGGTCGGGAGCCGGGGCCTCTACTCGTCGATGGTCACCACCGCGCCGGGTGGACGCACACGCGTGCACCACCACGGGCCTTGCGAGACGTCGATCTACATCCTGTCGGGACGCGCCCGCTTCACATGGGGCCCGAACGGTGTCGAGGAAGCGATGGAGGCCGAGCCCGGCGACGTCGTCTACATCGCGGCGGAGGAGGTGCACGTGGAGGAGAACGCATCGACCACTGACGACCTCGTCGTGCTCGTGACGCGCAACTGCGCTGAAGGCGTCAACGTCTACCGGGACGACTCGTGATCCTCACATCGCTCGACATCGACGTCGAAGCGCTCGAAGCACGTACGGGCTGGTCGATGAAGCCCGAGGGTGCGTGCAAGGGCGACGTGTGCGTCGTCCTTGCCGAGGGCGTGGTCACGGGAGGGCGAGTCGACGTTCCTCGGCTGGCCGAGCGCCTGCGGATGCCGCTGCTGCGCGACGAGGCGCACGGGCTCTGGGCCCTCGGCCCCGAGTCGGGCGGACGGGCGCTGAGCACCGCGAAGGCTCCCGATCTCGTGCTGCCCGACCGTCACGGCCGTCCCTTTGCGCTCTCGTCGCTACGCGGCCGCAAGGTGCTGCTCGTCGCGTGGGCGTCGTGGTGAGGCTGCCGCCACGACCTGCCCGTGTGGCAGGCCCTGAGCACCGAGCTCCGGCCGCAAGGGCTGGAGATCGTCACCGTCGCCCTCGACATCGACCCTGACGCGGCCTACCGGTACATCGACAAGGCCGCGCCCGACCATCCGTCGCTGATCGACTCGGCCCACGTCGTCGACGAGCTGCTCGGCGTGGTGAACGTGCCCAACGCGGTCTGGATCGACGAGGAAGGCGTCCTCGTGCGTCCGGCCGAGCCCGCGTCACCCGGGCGCAACAAGGCGCTCGACTCGCTCCTGTCGATCGACACGAGCACGCTGCCACCCCACCTCGCCGACACCCTGCTCGAGGCGCGCAAGATCAAGCTCGACCACGAGTCGTACGTCGTCGCGGTGCGCGACTGGGTGGCCAACGGCGCCGCCAGCCGGTACGCGCTGCCGCCCGACGAGGTCGTCCGGCGGTCGCAACCGCGCCCGCTCGACGTGTCGACGGCCGCGGCCGCCTTCGAGCTGGGCCAGGAGCTGCACCGCCGGGGTCACGCGTCCGACGCGGTGGCGTGGTTCCGCGAGGCGCACCGGCTCCAGCCCGACAACTGGACGTACAAGCGCCAGGCCTGGTCGCTCGTCGATCCCCTCCAGGGCCCGACCGACGCCTACGAAGGCCACTGGGCCAAGGACATCAAGGCGATCGGCGCCGAGAACTACTACCCGCCGCTCGACCTCTCCCCCGCCGCCCGCGACTGAGGACCGGCTCCGTTCATGGGCCGGCCCCCTCCGTTGCGCCGGCTCTGTTCATGGGCCGGCCGTTGGGCCGGCTTCGCCGGCGGCGAGGCGCTCGATGCGCTCCTGCACCCGGGCCAGGCGCTCGGTGGCTTGCGCGTGCAGCTCGCCCGCCCGCCTCGATCCCGATGTCGCCCGCGGCCATGCGCCGGGTCATCGCCTCGAGCTCGTCGAGCAGCTGCTCGAACGTCTTCTCCGCTCCGCTGCGGTCCTCGCTCACCGGTCCTCGCTCAACCGTCGACCTCCTCGACGCGCGTCCCGAGTCGCCCGTGCGCCAACCCGACCGTGAGCGCGTCACCGGTCGACACCTGCGACGCGCGCCGCACGACCGTGCCGTCGGCGGTGCGCACCACCGCATAGCCGCGTTCGAGCACACGGACAGGGCTGAGGGCATCGAGCTCGCGGCGAAGCGCAGCCAGGCGGTCGGAGGCACCTGCGAGCCGGACACGCGGGTGGGTGGCGCGTAGGCGCGCCAGTGCCACGTCGAGCCTGGCCTCGGCCCGGCCTGCCCCCGCGGTCAGAGCTTGACGAAGGTCAACACGCGCCAGTCGATGGGTCGCGCGCTCATGTGCGGCGATGACGGCGGCCCGCCCTTCGGCGCGCAGCCGCGCCAGCTCGCTCTCCAGCTCGGAACGGCTCGGCACCACTGCTTGTGCCGCGAGCGACGGCGTGGGGAAGCGGAGGTCGGCCAGCTCGTCGCACAGCGGGCGGTCGCGCTCGTGGCCGATGGACGACACGACCGGCGTGCGCGACGCCGCCACCGCTCGGCAGAGCGACTCGTCGCTGAACGGCAGCAGCTCCGCGGCGTTGCCGCCGCCGCGTGCGAGCACGATCACCTCGACGTCGTCGCGGGCATCGAGCGCGCCCAAGGCGCCGGTGATCGCCTCGGCCGCGCCCGGGCCCGACACCGTCACCTCGACGAACTCGACCGGGTAACCGGGAAACCGCGCGTCCACCACCGACTCGATATCGGCGCGGACTGCGGCATCGGCACCACACACCACTCCGATGGTTGCCGGTAGGCGCGGAAGGGCACGGCGCGGGCGATCGAGCAGTCCCTCGGCCAGCAGGCGGGAGCGCGTCTCGGCCGTCGCCGCGGCCACGGCTCCTTCTCCGACCGGCACGACCTCCTCGGCGACGAGCTGCACCGAGCCGCGCTGGTTGTTGAACTGCACCGACCCGGTGACCGCGACGCGCTCCCCCGCGACGGTCCGGCAGTAACGGGCGCGGGTGGCCGGGCAGGCCACGGCCAGCTGCGCGGCGCGATCTCGCAAGGTGAAGAACACCAGGCCGCCGGGGCGCGCGCGAGGGTCGTGCACCTCACCCTCGACGGTGACGCGCCCGAGCTGCGCGAGCGAACGGGCGATCTCGCCGCTGAGCCTGACGAGCGACAGTTGGCGCGGCGCCCGGTCGGCGTCGGGGAAGAGCTCCGTCGTCATGCGGGGGCGGCCGCGGCCAGCGCCTCGGGCAACCACACGAGCAGCCGCTCGCGCAGCTCGATCGCAGCCTCCGACAAGAGGTGGCCGCTGCCCGCCAGCACCACCAGCTCGCCTCGCCCCGCGATCATGCGCACCATCTCGCTCGCCGCGGGCGGCAGCAGCTCGTCGCGGTCGCCGTGGAACAGCAGGAGCGGACACGCGAGGCGGTCGGCGTGCTCGCACCCGGCCGACTGCGTCGCCAGCGTCACGACTCCGGCCATGACGGCGGGGAGCGCGATCGCGACCTGGACCGCCACCGCGCCACCGAACGAGTGGCCCATCGCGACGAAGCGGCGCGCTCCCTGCCGCGTCGCGAGATCCGCGACGGCCGCGAGGTCGTGCACACACGCGTCGAGGTCGTTGGGCCGGCGGTACCCGACCCGCAACGTGCCGATGCCCCGGTCGGCCAGCGCCACGCCGAGGTCGTGGTAGAGCCCGTCGGCCGGCCCCAACAGGCTCCCCATCGCGCCGCCGCACGTCAGGACCGCGGCCTCGGCCGACGGCTCGCCGTGCCACAGCACGGTGAGGAGACCGCCCATCGTGTAGAGCTCGAGGTGCCGGAGCCCGGCTGCGACCTCGACCTCCTGTACCGCAAGGGCGCGCAGCTGTCCGAGCGGCCCCCCGTTCTCTGAACGGTCGGCGGGGCCCTGGCCACCACGATCGTTCTGAGAGCCGGGCAGAGGCATGCCGCTCAGCGGCGCGAGGTCGCGGACCGGCCTAGCGGCGCGACTCGGGCCATCGCCCGCGCGAGGGCGCGCGAGACCTGTCGCGCCAGCACGAAGAGCAGCGCGTCGATCGAAGGGTCGGCCTCGCCCGCGGACGCCGGTTCCGAGAGCTTCACGAGCAGGTCGCGGTCGGGAGCGCCGCCGCCGTCCGCGAGGAAGTCGACCAGCCACGAGGCCGCCTCGGCCTCCGCCCGCTCCACCAAGTCGGGAGGCAGGGTGGAGCTGGTCTCCGCCGCGGCCACGAACTCGTCGACGGCCTCGACCACGCCCACCACGAAGTCGATCAGCCGCTCGTCGGCACAGGCGGCCTCCCACTCATCGGCGAGCAGGCGGCACGCGTGGATCGCGACCTCGGTGCGATGCGCTGGCAGGAACTCGGGAAGTCCCAGCGCCTGGCGGGTCCGCCGGGCGAGGCCGACGTAACCCGGTTGCCCACCGCTCCTCGTGGTCATCCCCCTCCCAGCTGCCGGCCCCAGCCCACTCGTCGGCGGCCACCTTAGGACCCCCCTACAGTTCGCGCCCATGCCGGCACTCGTGCTCGTCTCCGACCCCGCCGACGGCGTCGCGACCCTGACGTTGAACCGACCGGAGAAGAAGAACGCGCTGTCCATCGCCGTGCGCGACGAGTTCACCGACGCGCTCGACGCGCTCGCCCGCGACGACGCGGTCAAGGTGGTCGTCGTCACCGGCGCGGGCGACACGTTCAGCGCCGGCTTCGACCTGCGCGAGTTCGATCGTCTCGACGACGAGGCCTTCGCGGCGACGCTCTGGGCCTCGAGCGACCGCTGGCACCGCGGGTGCATCGAGTTCCCACTCCCGATGCTCGCCGCGGTGAACGGGCCCGCGCTCGCGGGTGGGCTCGACCTGGCGGTGATGTGCGACGTGCGGGTCGCGGCCGATACCGCGCGCTTCTCCCATCCCGAGATCACGTTCGGCGACGTCGTCTACGGTCCGCTGCACGACATCGTCGGCGGGGCGGTGGCGCGCGACCTCTGCTTCACGGGCCGGGCGGTCGACGCGAGCGAGGCGCTGCGCCTGCATCTGGTGTCGGCGGTCGTGCCTGCAGCCGAGCTCCTGGCGGAGGCGGGCCGCTTCGCCGCCCAGATCGCCCGCGCCCCCCGAGACGTGCTCGTGCGCACCAAGGCCAAGGCGCTCCGACGCTCGGGCATAACCGCCGGCGCCACCCTCGATCTCTAGGGCGACGGTCCGGTGGTCAGCCCCTGAACTCCACCACCTGCTGGAAGGTGGGCCGGTTGCTGTACCGCATCGTGTCCGGGAGGAGGCCGGGGGTGAACGTGATGCGCTCGCGATTCGCGTCCTGCAGCCAGAGGCGGGGGTTGGGACCGCGCTCCGCGGCGAAGCGGTCGACGTTGCGCTTCAGCGCCGCCCACAGGTCGTTGCGGCACGCGTCGAGGTCGCCGTTTCCGCAGTAGCTGCGGCTGAACCGGCCCTCCACATCGTCGCCGAGGAGCGTGCGCAGGTCCTTGTCGACGTAACCGCTCCATCCCTGGCGCGGGATGTCGTTCACGGTCGCGCCGAGCACCGGCTTCAGCACCGCCTTGTTGAGTGGCGTCCAGGCCCGGTCGAGGATCGCGGCACCTGGCTCGTCGATGAGGCCGTCGAGGTTGCGATCGAGGCGGCTGCCGCCGTGGGCGACCCACTCGTCGATGAGCTGCGCGGCCTGGCCGGTGAGCGCGTCGGGCGCGGGCCCCGTTTTCAGCACGCGGCTGATCACGGGCCAGACGAGGACCGCGCGGTCGTCCTGGGTCGCGGCCTTGTTCATCACCGAGACGACGTCCTCGATGTGGTTCCCGCGCCGGGCGAACGGAGTGAACAGCTCGACGTGGTCGATCGACCCGTAGCCCCAGTTGTCGTCGGCAGCGCCCCAGCCCGGCGCCGGGGAGTTGTTCCAGTTGAGGAGCAGCCCCGCGTCGGGGTCGACGGCGTGCGGGTGCTCGTCGCCCGAGAGGAACCCCCGCCACTCGTAGGCACCGGTGCCCAGGGTGGGCAGGCTGGGATCGGTTCCCGGCGCACGCTTCGGCAGCCGGCCCGACGAGAAGTACGCGATGTGTTCGTCGTCGACGTAGAGCCAGTTGAACGTGAACTCCACGTGGTTCATGACCGAGGCCCAGCTGCGGGCGTTGACGTCGTTCTCGTTGAGGTGGATGAAGGAAACCGCGCTCGCCGGCTCGCGCCCCCGCGTCGAGCGCTTGGTGGTGATGGCGTACGGCTTTCCCCCGACGGTGGCCGTGCCGCTCACCGGCCCGTGCACGGTCTCGCGGAACGTCACCTCTTGGTCGGGTTGGCCCGCTCCTGCCTTCAGCACGCCGGCGTCGAAGGTCGTCATCGGCACGCACGCACCGTTGTAGCGGTAGCTCGTCGAGGCCCGCGTCGGCAGGGTGCCGTCGGGGTTGCACAGCTCGTCGAGGTACTGGTCG
>VAWU01000053.1:0-20505 GCA_005888325.1 Actinomycetota bacterium | reverse complement strand
CGCGCTCCACGCGAAGTTCTTGCCCCGCCCCAACAGCACGTAGAGCGAGATGCCCGGGAAGGCGACGCCGCGCGCGTCGATGCCGCCGCCGTGAAGGTCCTCCTCCATGAGGATTTCGGGATAGAAGTAGCCGACTTGCGGGCCCATGACGGCGAGCGGGCTGTGCGTGGCCGAGCGATCCCCGTCGACGAGGAGCGCGTTGGACATGTGGCGCACCGGCGTTAGGGCGGTCACCGACTGCACCGAGCCGGCGTCGACGACCGCGGAGCCGGGCGTCGCCCCCTTCGGGCTCTCGAGGTACGGGAACCGCTTGTTGATGGTGGTGGGCGCCTCGGGGTCGTGCGCCTCGCGCAGGTCACGCCAGATCTTGAGACCGTCCTCCGCGCCGAACTGCGCCTGGAAGCGCGCGAGCAGCTCCGAACGACGAACCTCGTCGCCGCCGCCCTTGCCGAAGACCGCCCCGATGAGCGCGGTGGTGGCGAGCACGTCGTTGCGGGTCCACGGAGCGGCCGGGTTGCCCGTGGACCGGTAGTAGGCGTTGATGCCCTCGATGTACGCGTCGACGTCGGCGAGCACCTTGCGTCCCGTCGCGCCGAACTCGTCGAGGAGGCTGACGCGCTGGGCGTCGAGGAACTGCTCGGTCTGCGCGCTCGGCTGGAACTGGCGGAGGGAGAGGGCGAGGTTGAAAGCGTCGAGCCCGGGGACGTCGAGCGCGGCGACCCGAGCCGGACCGCGGATGACCTCCAGGAGCAGGCCGCGGTCGTGGGCCGCGGCCCAGCCCGCGCCGTACATCACGTCGGCCCGCTGCTCGCCGAAGATGTGCGGCACGCCGAAGGAGTCGCGCACGAGTCGCAGGCCGGGCCGAGGCGTCGGCTCGACCGTGCCGGTCTCGTTGCCGAGGCCGAGGATCTCGGGCTTGAAGTGCGTCTCGATGTCGCCCGCCTTCACCTGGTCGAACAGCGGCGTGAGACCGTCGTACAGCGGGATCTGGTCTCTCGAGTGCACGTCGAGCGGCAGGCCGCCCGACTCGCCCGGCGGCAGCACGTTGAAGAGCCGGCTCTGGCCGTCGCCCTCGTCGTCGGCGGCCGCAACCGCGGTGGACCCCAGCAGAAGGACGCAGATGATCGCCACCATCAGCTTCTTCGACATCGATTCCCCCCTCTGATCTCTGCCGGGACCGCGACCCTAGGCCGCCGGGAAGCGGATGTACTCCTCGATGATCAGCAGCGCCAGGTCCGGGTGACCAGGAACCTCCCCCTCGATGCGACCGCGTTCGCGCAGGTCGTCGACGAGACGGTCGACCACGACCTCGAGCGTGAGGTCCTCGGCATGGTGGCGCCACGCGCGCTGCTCGTGCTCGTCGGTGAAGCAGTACGCCTTCCACGACACCGAGAAGCGCAGCTCCTCCCACGCGTAGCGCGTGACCTCGCGATGGCCGTCGTGCACCACCCACGCGCCGTCGCCCGCGAAGTCGAGGCGCATCCCGGGCTTCAAGGGCGCCATCTCCTCGCCCGTGTCGAAGACGCGGTCCACACCGTGGAACACGCTGTCGGCATCGAGCAGGATGGCGGTGTTGAACGTGACCTCGTGGGCCACGGCCGGCGCGTCGGGACCGTCGGGGAAGAACGCGAACTCGCCGCCCTTGCAGTCGTGGAACCACGCAACACCCGTGGCGATCGGCATCCGCCACTTCGAGAACAGGCCGGAGTGGTGCATGGCGACGAGCAGCCACTGAGGGCAGGTCTTGCGGTTGCAGCCGCGGAACTCGGGCACGTCGGTGTGCAGCGCCAGCTCCTGGCCCGGCACCATCAGGTTGGCGAACACGATGGCCGGCTCGATGACGGGTCGGCCGTGCACGAGACGGGCGGCGTCGGTGAAGCCCGCGTGGTTGAGGTACGGCTCGATGCCGTCGATCAGCGCCCGCTGGCCGTAGGCGTACTCCTCGCGGAAGTAGTTCGTACGCGCCGCGAGCGTGGCCACCGGCTCGTGACGACCGTGGCGTCCGCCGGTGCGCAGGAAGTTGAGCACGCTGTCGTGACGCTGGCTCAGGCCGCGGCCGATCTCGGAATCGACGTTCTCCTGCGAGTACATGCCGTACGAGCCGAACCGCTCGCAGAGGCGGATCATCGCCTCCGCCCCCGCGTCGTCGAACAGGGCGTCGAACAGGACGTACCGGTACCCGCTCACGACCTGATCTTCTCAGGTCCCCCGCGCCCGTGCCTGAAAACGCCCACGGTGGCCCGCACGTCAGCCGAACCAGATGCTCTTGCGCGCTTCGAGCATGTCGACCAGCGCGAGCTGGATGCGCTCCCTGATCCGCTCGGCCTCGTCCATCACCATGCTGGTGGAGTACCGATCCTCGTCGGGCGCGACGTCGAACGTCACCGGCTCGAGGACGCGCAGATGGAACTTGGCGGGGAAGAAGAGGATGAGCCCCGCGGGGCCGAACAACAGCATGTTCGCGGTGATCGGGACATACGGCACGCGAAGCGCTCGCGCGAGCGCGCCGTTCTTGTACACGATCGGCATGGCCTCCTCGGAGCCGACGACCGCGATCGGCACGACCGGCACGCCCGCACGCATGGCGGTCTCGACGAACCCGCCCCGGCCGAAGCGGCGCAGCTGATAGCGCTCCCCCATCAGCTTTCCGGTGCCCTTGGTGCCCTCGGGGTAGACGAGGGCGAGGCAGCCCTCGTCGTGCAGGAGCCGGTGGGCGTTCGCCGGGTGAGCGGCCACGCCACCCATCCGGGCGAAGACGGTGCCCGCGACGGGCAGGGACCAGAACGTGTAGTCGGCGAGCACGTACAGGGGCCGGCCCACCTCCTTCTCGATCCCGTGCATGATCACCGGGCCGTCGGCCGGCACGGCTCCCGCGTGGTTCGCCACGAGCAGCGCGCCGCCGGAGCGGGGGATGTGCTCGAGCCCTTCCCATCGCGCCCGGAACCATCGACGGTAGATGGGGTCGAACGCGCGATGGAAGACGTCGCACATGTGCTCCGACCGGCCCCACTCGTCGACGTCGTCCACTGCCGCGACAGCGGGCTCGCGCGCCATGTCGGTCGATGCTAGTGAGCCGACGTGGGGCTCAGGTCAACGGCGCGAGCGCGGCGGCGAGCGGCTCCAGCACCTTCGGCGTGTGCGGCACGGGGAGATAGACGATGCCGAGGTCGAGGCCCGATTCGGCCAGCGCCGCAGCCTGGTCGGCCACTCGACCGGGGTCGCCGTCGTCACCGAGGCGGAGGTGGGTCGAGGTCATGATCTCGGACGGGTCGCGGCCGACGTCGGCGCAGTGGGCTGCGATCACCTCACGCTTGTGGACGAGATCGGCTGGTGACAGCGCAGGCGCATTCCAGTGCTGGGCCCAACGGGCCACGGCGCGCAGCGTCCGCTTCTCGCCCAGCCCGCCGATGCAGACGGGCGGATGCGGTCGTTGCACCGGCTTCGGTGAGCAACGCGCTGATCGCAGCTGGTAATGGCGGCCGTCGAAGTCGGTTGTCTCGTTCGAGAGCAGTCCGACGATCACCGCACACGCCTCGTCGAAGCGGTCGAAGCGCTCCTTCAGGGGAGGGAGCTCGATTCCGTAGGCGTTGCACTCCTCCTCGTTCCAACCCGCGCCGAGCCCGAGCTCGAGGCGGCCGTCGGAGATGACGTCGACCGTCGCAGCCATGTTGGCGAGGACCGCCGGGTGGCGGTAGATGTTGCCGGTGACGAGCACACCGACGCGGATGCGCCTGGTCGCCTGGGCGAGCGCGGCGAGCGTGGCCCACCCTTCGAGGCACGGACCGGTCGGGTCGGAGAAGATCGGGTAGAAGTGGTCGAACGTCCATCCCGACTCGAACACGTCGATGTCGTCGGCGGCGGTCCAGACCGCGAGCATGTCGTCCCAGGTGGTGTGTTGGGGAGCCGTCTTGATCGCGAAGCGCATCGGCCGATCCTGTCACGTCGTCGGACCGGTCGGCACCCGCCGGTCAGGACGCTACGACCCCGGGGGCAGCGCTCGCCGCCGGCCACCCGTCAGCGCGCCGCGGGCCGCTCGGCCGCGGAGGCGAGCCATCCATCGCGGGCCCTGTTCGGCCACCACCGCGGTCACGGTCGCGCGCACGATGACGGCGGCCTCCAACACGTGTGAGGCGGCGTCGCGCCACCGGTCGGTCGCCACCGGGCGGGCCTCGGACCGTTCGGACTCGCTGACCAGCTGGAAGCGTCCCATCCACAGTCGCTCACGCTGGAGCTCGAGCTGACGGCGCTCCGCGTCGAGCTGCTCCCGGAGGTCGTCGAGGCGCTCGTAGGTCGCTTCGATGCGCTCACGCGCCTTGCTCAGGCGGGCCCACTCCGCGAGGAGGTCGCGCCGGTTGCGCTCGAGCTGCTGCCACTGGTCCTCGAAGGTCGGTTGCAGACCCGCCAGCGCGGCGCCCCGCAGCGAGAGCGACGGTGCCTCGGCGACCGACCGCGCCGTGCGGGCCGGCGTTGCCTCGACGACCGGCGATGACTCAGGCGGCGGTGCGGTCTCGGTCGATGGCGCGGTGGCGGTCGGTGGCGCCTCGGCGGCGGGTGAGCGCTCCTGGCCCGGTGACGGCTGCGCGTCGGCGGGGGTTTGGGGCGGCATCGGTGCCGGCGAGCCGGCCGCGATCGTCCCGCGGTTCTCGGCCTCGCGCCGAAGCTTCGCCTCGCGCGCCCAGCGGAAGTGCGCCTCGGCCTCGCGTCGCATCTGCTCCTGCAGATCCGCGACGGCGGACCGCTCGCGGTCATCCGACTTGCCCTTGCCTCTGCCCCCCACGTCCGTCATGGTACTGCCCGGCACCCGGTTGAAAACCGGCCGGGTCTGGAAGTTTCGGATCTTTCGACTCAGCCCTTCGGGCCCTGCCTGCCGAGCTTCGAGCCGATGCGCAGCAGGGGTCGCGACGGCTTCGACCCCCCCGCCTCCCCGTCGTCTCCCGGTGCCGGCGGGTCCGCTGCATCCCCGTCTCCCAGGTCGTCGTCGTCGGGAGCGGTGAGGTCGACCTCTGCCGCGATCGCCGCCTTGGGCCGCTCCGCGTCGATGGTCACGATGCCGTCGTCGACGAGCGACTTCAGCAGCCGGCCCACCTCGTAGGTCCCCAGGCCCAGCGTGCGCGCCAGGCGGTGGACGCTGCGCCGCCCGTCGATGGCGGCGATGAGGCGCCACCTGTCGCGCGTCAGCGTGACGGCCTCGGGGATGAGCTCGTCGACGACGCGCGGGCGCACGTCCATCGAGGGGATGACGGCCTGGATCTCACGCCATTCGATCAGCCGCTGCCGGGCCTCTCGGAGCACGGTCTCGACCGACGACGAGAGCTGCGTCGCCCAGGGTGCCGACACGCGCGGCTGGAACTCGAACACGCCGCGCTCGCACTGGAGGAACTCGAAACACAGCTCCTCGAGGCGTGTCCGGGCCTCGCCCGCGGACGAAGGGGTCGTGTAGTCGCCGGACTCGGCGCCCGTCAGATGCCCGTCGCGCAGGTAGATGTGCCCGGCCACCCCGCCGGCGCGCACATGCAGGCGACCCGATTGCCGCTTGCGCTCGAGCAACTCCAGGAGTTCGGAGAAGCCGAGCACGTCGAAGCTGCCCTGCAACGACATGCGTGCATCTTGCCCGTCGCGGCGCCCCGGCGACAATGGCAGCACCGGAGCGAGGCGCGTCGACGCGCGAACGTCGCTACGGAAACGCGGCGCCGGCGCGGGTGCTCTACCCTGACGCGGACGTCACTCAGGGGGTAACGATGGAGTCGAGCAACGTCCGCGACGCCTTCGACCTCACCGCGGGCGGTGGTGTGCGCGACCCGTGGACGCGACTGGCCGGGCTGCGCCGCTCGGTAGGCGTGGTCGAGGGCGGACTCTTCCAGAGCCCGACGGCCGACGACGGCTCGGCGCGCTTCGCCGTCCTCCGCTACGACGACTGCGCCCACGTGCTGCGCGACAACGCGACGTATTCGTCGACGATCTACGTGGACATGATGGGCCCGGTGATGGGCCACACCATCCTCGAGATGGATGAGCCCGAGCACAAGCGCCATCGCAACCTGGCTGGCCATGCCTTCCGGCAGAAGACGCTGCAACGCTGGGAGGACGAGCTCATCGGGCCGCTGGCCCACGAGATGATCGACGCCTTCGCACCGCGCGGGCGGGCGGAGTTGGTGAGCGAGCTGACGTTCCCGTACCCGGTGCAGGTCATCGCCCGCATCCTCGGCCTGCCCCATGAGGACTACCAGCACTTCCAGGCGCTGGCCTTCACCCTCACGAGCGTCGGCGCCGGGTACGACGCAGCCCTCGACGCCTCCCGGGAGCTGGAGGCCTACCTCCTCCCCATCGTCGGGGCCCGGCGCGCAGACCCGCGGGACGACCTGATCAGCGAGCTCGCCACGGCCGAGGTGGACGGCGAGGTCCTCACCGACATCGAGATCGTGTCGTACCTGCGCCTGCTGTTGCCGGCCGGATCCGAGACGACCTATTGCTCGGTTGGGAGCCTGCTGCTCGCGCTGCTGACCCACCCCGATCAGCTGGAGGAGACCCGCGCCGACCGGACGCTCGTCCCCCACGCCATCGAGGAGCTGCTGCGGTGGGAGCCGGCGGTGCCCTTCATCCCGCGGCTCGCCGTCCGCGATTCCACCGTTGCCGGTGTCGAGATCCCCGCGGGGGCACACGTCACGGTGTGCCTGGGCGTGGCCAACCGCGACGAGACGCGCTTCGCCGACCCCGACCGCTTCGACATCCACCGTCGCGACCAGCAGCACCTCGGCTTCGCGTCCGGCCCGCACATGTGCCTGGGCATGCACCTGGCCCGGATGGAGATGCGCATCGTGCTCAACGCGCTGCTCGACCGCTTCCCCCGCATCGAGCTCGACCCCGGCCCGCCCGGCACCGACACGCACGACCCCCACATCCACGGGTTCGGGTTCCGGTCGCCCACGTGCGTGCCCGTGCGGTTCACGCCCGAGGGCTGAACGCGGGGTCTGCTCGGCTCAGGCGGAGACGGGCGACCTGCGGTGCGCCCACGGCTGCGCCTGCTCGAGCTGCGCGGCGACGCGGAACAGCACGTCCTCGCGCGCGTACTCGGCCACCAACTGCACACCGATCGGCAGCCCGTCGTCGTTCCAGTGCAGCGGGAGCGAGATTGCCGGCTGGCCGCTCACGTTGAAGTGCGTCGTGTACGGCACCAGAGCGGTGAGGGTACGGCGGAACGCGTCGGCGTCGTCGAGCTCCGGTGACAGTTCCCCGATGGGCGGTGGCACGGAACCCAACGTCGGCGTGAGCAGCAGGTCGAAGCCGCCGGCCCACCAGCCCGCCAGGCTGCGGGTGAAAGCGGCCGACGCGGCCAGGGCACGCGCCAGGTCGACGCCGCTCACCCCGTTCGCCATCTCCGCCATCACCCAGGTGTACGGCTCCACGTCGTCGGCCGTGAGCTCGCGCCCGACCATCCGCCCGACGACCTGGAGGCCGAGGCGAGCCGTGGTGCTCCAGCGGGCGAGGAAGCTCGCGCCGTTCTCGGCGGGACGGTCGAGCACTGCGGGGTGTGACTCCTCCACGTGATGACCGAGCGACTCGAGCAACGCGGCCGCGCCGCGCACCGCGGCCACACAGTCGGGGTGCAGCGTGCCGCCCGGGTCATGGGCGAGCAGCCCGACGCGCAGGCGTCCGGGATCGGCACCCACCTCGTCGCGGTAGGGCCGGGCCGGCGCGGGGGCGACGACCATGTCGCCCGGCGCCGGGCCGCAGGTGACGTCGAGGATGCCGGCCGAGTCGCGCACCGACCGGGCGACCACGTGGTTCACGCTCAGGCCCGTCTCGTCGCGGTCGGGGCCCAGGGTGATGCGTCCCCGCGACACCTTGAGCCCGACGAGCCCGCACATGCTGGCGGGGATGCGGATCGACCCGCCACCGTCGCTCGCGTGCGAGACGGGCACCATGCCCGCCGCGACCGCGGCGGCGCTGCCTCCGCTCGACCCGCCCGGCGAGCGCGTCGTGTCCCAGGGGTTGCGCGTGGCGCCGTGGGCGAGGGGCTCAGTCGTGGGCAGGAGGCCCAGCTCGGGAGTGTTCGTGCGTCCCACGAACACGAAGCCGGCACGGCGGTAGCGCGCCGTCACGTAGACGTCGTCGGATGCGACGTTGCCCGCGTCGCGCAGGACGCGCATGCCGTTGTGGATGGGATCGCCCGCGGTAGGAGCGAAGAGGTCCTTGACCGTGAAGGGGACACCGCGGAAGGGACCGTTCGGCAGGTCCGACGCCGCCTGCGCCCGCGCCTTGTCGAACAGGGGGTGGATGACCGCGTTGAGCTCGGGGTTGAGCTTCTCGACGCGGGTGATCGCCCCCTCCACCAACTCGGCCGGGCTGACCTGCCCGGTGCGAACCAGCTCGGCCTGCGCGGTGGCATCGAGCCACGCGACGTCGTCACTCATGGCGGGGAGCCTAGGTCTCGAGCTCCACCACCACCCCGAGTGCCTCTTCGAGCAGGGCCTTGCGCGCGTCGGCCGTGTAGACCTCGAGTGAGGCGTCGACTCCCTCGGCGGTCTCGAGCGAGACCGTCAGACGGCCGTCCTGAGTGCGACACGACAGGGCGCGCACGTTTCCGGCGTGCGTGCGATCGAGGGCGATGGCGACGCGCAGGATGCCCGCCAGCTTCCGCACCACCTCCTGGTCGCGCTCCGCCAGCCGGGCGAACTCGTCGTGGTTCGCCTTGGGCGCGCTCTTCCGGTGATAGCGGGCGGTCTGCGCGATGAGCTCGACCTCGTGGTCGGTGAATCCGGTGAGGTGCTCGGAGTTGCGGATGATGTAATACGAGTGCAGGTGGTGACGGGCGTGGGAGATGAAGAGGCCGACGTTGCAGAGAAGCCCGGCAGCCTCGAGATGCTCGCGGTACGCCTCGTCGAGCTGGTGCAGGTCGCGGCAACCGTCGTAGAGCTGGAGCGCGAGCGCGGTGGCGTGCTCGAGGTGCTCACGCTCGTCGGGGCAGATGTCGGCCAGATGGCGCACGCTCTGGTAGCGGAGGTCTCGGAGGTGGTGGAGCGACGCGTCCTGCGTGCGTTGCAGGGCGTCGAGCAGGACCCCCTCGCGCAACGCGAAGTCCGAGACGATCATGCGCTCGATGCGGAGCTCGGCGAAGGCCTGCTCCAACAGGATGACGCCGCCGAGGATGATGTCGGCGCGCTTCGGGTCGAGGCCTTCGACCTTGAGGAGCTCCTTGACCGTGCGCGCCTTGGTGACCGCCTTGACCACGTCGGCCAGCTCGGCGGCGGTGAACTCGAAGTTGCTCAGCACCCGCACGGGCTCACCGCCGCGCTGCGCCTGCACCATCTCGGCGACGTTGAGGATCGTGCCCGAGCTGCCGACGGCCACCTCGAAGCCGCGTCGCGCGATCTCACGCGCCACCGGACGGAGGTAGGCGCGCACGAACTGCCGGCACTCGTCGACACTGCTGCGGCGCACCTGCTCGCCACCGAAGAAACGCTCGGTGAGTCGGATCGTGCCGAGCTTGAGGCTGCGGGCCTCGAGCACCCGCCCGGCCCGACCGAGCACGAGCTCCGTGCTGCCGCCTCCGATGTCGATCAGCAACAGCTGCCGGTCGAACACCGGCACTGCCTGGAGCACGCCGAGGTGGATGAGCCGTGCCTCCTCCACGCCCGAGATCACCTCGACCTCGATGCCCGCCTCGGCGCGCGCCCGGTCGAGGAAGACGTCGCGGTTCTCGGCCTCGCGCACCGCGCTCGTCGCCACTGCGTGGATCGTCGCGTCCGAGATCTCCGCGACCTGACGGAACCGCTGGAGCGCCTCGATGCCACGGGCGATGGCCGCCGGCTCGAGCACCTTCATGTCGCCCGAGCCCGAGCCCAAGCGCACCATCTCCTTCTCCCGGTCGATCACCTCGAAGCGGTTGCCGTCGAGCGCTCGTGCAACGAGCAGGTGGATGGAGTTGGTGCCGATGTCGATGGCGGCCAGGGTCGCGTGCTCAGCGGCCACCGGATGTGCCCTCGTCCGCCTCGTCGAACATCGGACGGCACCCTGCCACAACTGCGGGCCGTGTTCGCCCACCCGGCCTGGACGCCATTTGACAGGCCGATCGGGAGCGGCGTTCCCTGGTTGAGGCGATGGAGGGGGACGCACCTGTGCTCAGCGGTGGACGAAGGCGTGGACTCCGAGCCCTGATCGCGCTCGTGGCAGTGGTGGCAGCGGTCCTGCCCGCCTCGTTCTTCACCCACGCGGGCAACACCCGTCCCGCGGCGGCGGCCGACAACGTCGTCGACTGCGGGGCCGTGCCCCACCCGAAGTGCAACATCGTGATGATCGTCACCGACGACCAGACGCTCGGCACCCTCGCCGACCTGGCCGATCCGGTGAACAAGCCCGCGTCGGGCTCCTTCGCCAGCCTGCCCGGCCTTGCCTCGATCTCGGGCATGCCCTACCTGCGCAGCCGGCCCGACGGGTCGTGGGTGGAGTTCAAGAACTACTACGACGACACGTCGATCTGCTGCCCGGCGCGGGCCAGTCTGCTCAGTGGTCAGTACAACCACCACAACGGGGTCAACGACAACGACTCCGGCGCGATCTTCGACGACACCGTCGGGATCAACAACTGGCTGCACGATGCGGGCTACAAGACGGGCCTCATTGGCAAGTACCTCAACCTCTATCCCTTCGGCCGCACGCAGCTCGTCGGTGGCGTACCGAAGCCGTACGTGCCGCCCAACTGGGATCGTTGGCTCGCGTTCCGCTCCGAGGAGTCGCCCGGCAGTGGAGACCTGAAGTTCTACAACTACTCGCTGATCGACGAGAACCACAACGAGACAGCCCATTCGTGCTCCGCGGCACCTCCGCTCGCGCGTGACGACCCCAACAACTGCTACTCCACCGACGTGCTCGCCACCGCCGCCACCGACTTCATCAACACCAGCGCGGGCGGGCCGTTCTTCCTTGACTTCACCCCTCACGGCCCACACAACAGCAAGCTCCAGAACTGCACGGTCGCGTCGGGCGCGGCGTGCCCGGGCACCCCGTTACCGGCTTCCCGCGACATCCCCGCCACCCCGCCGCCGACACTGCCCCACTCGCCGAGCTTCAACGAGGGCGGCAACCCGGATGGCACCGAGAACACCGACGACTACGACAAGCCGCAATGGGTCGACTCGCTGCCGGTGCTGACGAAGCGTGCCCCGGGCGAGGAGATCACCACCAACACGCCCGGCATCGCGCCCCAGGTGGGTGAGTACGACGCCGACCGCATCCGCGTCAACGCCCAGCTCGCCCTCAAGTCGGTCGACGAGGCCATCGCCGAGATCGTCGCCGCGCTGAAGGCGAACCAGGTGCTCAACCGCACGATCATCGTTTTCACCAGCGACAACGGCTTCGGGCACGGTGTCCACAAGCTGGGGCAGAGCGAGCCGACCCGCAAGAACTGCCAGTACGAGGAGTGCTCGCACCTCCCGCTGCTGATCCGGTACCCCGGCGGCCCCAACCGCACCGAGACGAGGCTGGCCAGCAACGTCGACCTGGCGCCGACGTTCGCCCGGTTCGCGGGGGTCCTCGACAAGTTCAAGGACCGCGGGCGCGACGGCGCCAACCTCTACCAACTGATCATCGGCGCGTCGGCTCCGAGTTGGCGCAAGCAGACGCTGATCGAGTTCCGGTCCAACCTTCCGAGTGGCGCGTACGCGACCGAGCGCCGGTACTGGGCTCTGCGCACGCTCGACTATCCCTCCGCGGGTCAGTCGTGGAAGTACGTCGAGACCGACATCAAGGACCCGCTCACGTTCCCCAACCCGAACTACGTGCAAAAGGAGCTCTACAACCTCGTCACCGACCCCTACGAGCTCAACAACCTGTGCCAGCAGTCGGGCATGAAGCCGCCGCAACCGCCCAACTGTCCGAGCGTGGCCACCGACCTGGCCACCCGCTTGAACGAGCTGAGGAACGGCCGCCGGTCGCTGTCCATCGGTGACGTCAACATCTGGGAGGGCGACGTCGGCAACGTGCCCAACGCGGGATCACCCGTGAAGCCGATCGCGCACTTCACCGTCACGCTCTCGGAGCCGAGCGAGAAGGAGGTGCGCGTCAACTACGGCACGGCCGACGGCACCGCCAAGGGTGGCTCCGACTTCACCCAAGTGCTCGGCACACTGGTCTTCCCGCCGGGCGTGACGTCGAAGTCGGTCGACGTCCCCGTGCTCGGCGACACCCAGGCACCCGGGGCGACGGGCAGCACCGACGCGGCACTCGAGACGTTCACGGTCCTCCTCGGTGGAGCGGTCGGCGCGCCCATCGCCGACGGGTCGGGCACCGGGGTCATCATCGACGACGAAGCCGCGCCGGCCGGAACCCAGGTGGGCCTCGGCGACACGACGGTCGTCGAGGGCGACTTCGAGGGTCACCTCGCGGCCGGTTGGATCACGAGCGCCGAAGCGGATCTGACCGTGACCCTTTCGAAGACGAGCTCCAGCTCGACGGTCACCGTCAACTACCAGATCGGCGCGTCCGGCGACACCGCCGGCGCGCTCGTCAACTTCCTCCCGCCGAACGGCTCGATGACGGGCACGGTGACCTTCGCCCCCGGCCAGTCGAGCCAGACCATCCCGATACGCATCCTGCCGGGAACCCGCCCCGCCGACGGCGACAAGTTCTTCACCGTCACGCTGACGATGGCTTGCACGAGCGGCTCGCCGTGCGTGCCGTGCTCGGGCTCGTCGTGCACGCCCAAGATCGCGCGTGCTTCCGGCCGGGTGGTCATCCGCAACGACGACGGTTGACCGCAGCGCTACACGCGCGGCGGTGACGAGTCGCGCGTCTGCTCGGCGAACGCGTCGCTCCCCAGCAGGTCCACCCGTTCGGGGAGCTCGGGCCGACCCAGCAGGTAACCCTGGGCGTAGTCGCAACCCATCGCCCGCAGGTGCACGAGCTGGAGCTCGGTCTCGACGCCTTCCGCGACGACGCGCAACCCGAGCGTGTGCGCGAGGCGCACGATCGCGGACACGATCGCCTCGTCGTGGTCGTCGATCCCGAGGCCCGCCACGAACGGCGAGTCGACCTTCACGATGCTCACGGGGAAGCGACGGAGATAGGCCATCGACGAGTAGCCGGTGCCGAAGTCGTCGATCGCGAACTGCACCCCGAGCGCTCGCAGCTCGCCCAGACGCAGAGCGGCCGTCTCGGGGTCGTGCAGCACGAGCGCCTCGGTGATCTCCAGCGACAGATGCAGGCGGCCGGGATCGATCCCTGCGCCCAGCAGCGTGTCTCTCACCGTCGCCACGAGCGTCGGCTCAGCCAGCTGGCGGGCCGAGAGGTTGACGCTGAGCCTGAGCGGATGCGCGGGATCGCGCACCTCGTTCCAGGCGCGCACTTGGCGGCACGCCTCGCGCAACACCCAGGCGCCGATGGGGACGATGAGCCCGCTGTCCTCGGCCACGGCGATGAACGCGTCCGGTCCCAGCAGTCCCCGCGTGGGATGCTCCCAACGCACAAGCGCCTCGACGCCGACGGGTCGACCCTCGACCAGCTCGAAGATCGGTTGATAGTGCAGTCGCAGCTCGCCGCGGGCGAGAGCGCCCCGCAGCGCGGTTTCCGTGTGCATCCGGAGAAGAGATTCGTCGTGCGTCGCGGTGTCGAAGACCTGCAGGCGCCCCCGGCACAACGCCTTGGCGCGGTACATGGCCGCGTCGGCGTCGCGCACCAGCTCGCCGGCCGTCTTGGCCCCGTCGCCGAGAGCCATGCCCAGGCTGGCCGAGGCCTGGAACTCCTCGCCGCCGACGAGGAACGGCGTGGCGAAGCACGCGAGGATCCGGCCGGCGAGGACGTCCGCCGACTCTGCCGTCGAGAGACCCTCGAAGAGCAGCACGAACTCGTCGCCACCGAATCGTGCCACCGTGTCTCCGGGGCGAAGCGTGCCGCGCAGCCGCGCCGCGACACCGATGAGGAGCTCGTCGCCGACGTCGTGACCCAATCCGTCGTTCACGAGCTTGAACCGATCGAGGTCGAGGAACATCACCGCGGGCGTGGCGTGCTCCCGACCCGCACGCGCGATCGCCTGCTCGAGCCGGTCGAGGAACAGCATCCGGTTGGGCAGCCCGGTCAGCGCGTCATGAAGGGCCTGATGTTCGAGCGCGGCCTCGACCCGCTTGCGCTCGGTGAGGTCGCGGGCATTGACGACGATCCCCGCCACCGAAGGTCGGTCGAGCAGGTCCGCCACGACCGCCTCGACATCGCGCCAGGTCCCGTCGGAGTGCCGGACCCGCAGCTCGAGCGGCTGAGCGGTCGTCATGACACGGAGCTCGGCACTCAGCTGGACCTGCAACCAGGAGATGTCGTCCGGATGGACGAGGTCGGCGGCCTGCTCGCCGATGAGCTCCTCGGGAGTGCGTCCGAGCAGTCCCACGCTCGCCTCGCTCGCGTACGTGATCTCGCCGGTCGTGTCCATGACCAGGGTGAGGTCGGACGAGTTCTGCACGAGCGACCGGAACCGTTCCTCGCTCGCGCGCAACCGCGCCTCGGCCCGTTCCTTCTGGTCGGTGACGGCTCCCGCCATTCGCACCACCATCACGACGGCGGCGGCCTCCAGCGCGGCGAGGCCGTGGACCAGCGGCTCCGAGATCAGCGACGGCGCGATGCCCCGCCAGATCGCCAGCTGACCGATCCCGAGGCAGACGACGGACCACCCCGCGGTGATCCGCCACGTCTTCGAGCCGCTCCGGGCCACGTTCTCCTGCGCCATGAACGCGTAGGCGATGGCGATCACCGGTCCCCACCCGGTGACGTAGAGCGTGACGGTGACGCCCGCCACTTGCACGAGCACGCGGAGATGGAGCGAGGTTCGTGACGGACGGTGGCGGAACCAGAGCTCGCTGGCGGTCCCCACCAGCGCGGTGCCCCACAAGACCACGAAGTACACCCAAACGTGCACCGGAGCCACCAGGTGCCAGCGTCGCAGCGCCCAAAGCAGGGCGAGCGCTACCGGGTTCACCGCATAGCCGAGGACGAAAGGTCGGAGTAGCGCCCCTCGCCCCTGACCCGTGGTCGATTTGTCGGTCGTGGCCGCCCCAGACGTCACGTTCACTTCCTTGTACCGGCGCAGGCGCAGGCGGGTGTGCGCTCTGAAGCCCGCGTCGGCCCGTTGACGAGGCGACTTGAGCGCGGAGGTGGCGGGGTTGGGTCAGGCCCCCGCGCTGATGTTGCCTGCGGCGAACGCGTCGGCGATCTTGGCGTTGAGGCTGCTCGAGACCAGCTGCAGGGCGAAGAACTCGTCGGCTTCACTGGCCGGGCCCGCGTTCACCGTGACGTCCACGCTCTGATTGCTCACGCCCGGCCCGAAGGTGAGGTCCTGCGACAGCGGCACGTAGTCGCCGTCGACGGCAGTCGCGGTGAAGGGAACTGTTGCCACGGCAACGCTCACCGACTCGCCGGCGAGCGGCGTGGCCGACAACGAGACCACGAACCTCGCGGTCGTCGTCGACGTCGACGACTGGGTGACCGACGCGTCGCGCACGTACACGGCGAAGCGCCCCAACTGGTCCCGGATGCGACCGACGCCCTGGGTGTCGCCGATCACGGCGTTGACCGAGCCGGACAACGTGAGCTTGACCGTCTCCACCCGCTCGTGGAAGGCATCGCCGTTCACCGTGACGTTCACCAGCTTCTGGGTCTCGTTCGGCAGGAACGTGAGCACGGTCGGCGGGATGGGGACGTAGTCGATGCCCGGCGTGGCGGTGCCGTCGTTCGTCGTCGCGTAGGTGACCTTCACGGTCTGCGACGTCGGCTTCGACAGCCGGATGCGATACGTCAGCGTCGCGGTGCCCGAGAAGGGCTCGACAACGCGCGGGTCCTGGATCGTGATCGACGGGAATGACGGAATCGAACCGTTGTAGATCGCGCCGACGCCGAACGAGTCGGAGATCTGCAGGTTCGGGGACGGCGACGAGGCGACCAGCATGAACTGCTCGGTCCCCTCACCAGGCGTGGACTTGCGGACGGTCACGGGGACGTCGATCGAGTTGCCCGTCGTCGAGTCGAACGTCAGGGTGATCGGTCCGAGGGCCGCGTAGTCGTTGTCGGCCACCTTCGCCGACAGGTCGGCGGTGGCCACCTGCACCGTGACGGTCTCGCCCGGCAGCGGCGCGGCGTTGAGCTCCACCGCGAAGTGCGCGGTGGTGAGCGCCGTCGGCGACTGGACGACCTGCGCGTCGCGGACGAAGACGGTGAAGCGTCCCAGCGGGTCGAGGATGCGACCCACCCCCGTGTCGTCGCCGAGCGTCGCGCCGACGGGGCTCTGCAACCGGACGATGAAGTTCTCATTCCGCTCGCGGAAGTCGTCACCGTTGATCGTGACCGAGACCGTCTGGGTGAGCGGGCCGCCCGGCGTGAACGTCACCAGCGTCGGCAGCAGCGCGTTGTAGTCCGACCCCGCGGCGGCAGTCCCGTTGCTCGACGACGCGGTGACGGTGACCGGGACGGCGGAGGGTGCCGAGAGCTCGATGGTGAACGTCGCCGTCGCGGTGCCGCCGGCGGGGGGCTCGTTCACCGCCTCATCGGAGATGTAGATCTGCGGGAGCGGGATGAACGGCGTCACCGCGACGGTCGCCACCCCGACGATGGAGGTCGCGGGGTCTGTTGCGCTGATCGTGGTCCCGCCCACGGCCACGCCCGTCACCAGGCCTTTGGTCGGGACGGTGTCGGAGACGGTCGCGTTGGCGGGGAAGAGCGAGCTCCACGTGACCAGGTCGGTGAGGGGCGCGGTCGTGAGGTCGCTGTAGACGCCCTCGGCCGTGAGCTGCTCGCTGCCACCCCTGGTCACCGACGAGGCCGGCGGCGAGATGTTGATCGCGACGAGGACCGGCGCGGTCACCCCGAGGCCGGCGACGCCGGCGATGCTCGTCGCGGCATCGGTCGCGGTGATGACCGTCGCCCCGATCCCCACCCCGGTCGCCAGCCCGCGCGACCCGTTTGCGTTGGAGATGCTGGCCACCGTCGTGAGCGACGACGACCAGACCACGTGGGTCGTGAGATCCTGAGTGCTGAGGTCGGTGTAGTGACCCGTGGCGGTGTACTGCTGCGTCGTGCCCTTGGGGATCGACGCGAGCAGCGGGTCGACGGTGATCGTCACCAGCTCGGCCGGCACCACCGTGACCAACGAGGAGCCCGAGATGAGTCCCGACGTCGCGGTGATGGTGGTGGCGCCGAGGGCCACGCCGGTGACCTTGCCCTTGTCGGCGCCGGTGTCGGTCACCGTCGCCGCCGAGGGGACCGACGACGTCCACGTGGCCGAGGTCGTGATGTCCGCGCTGCTCAGGTCGGTGTAGTGGCCGGTGGCGGTGAACTGCGTGGTCACGCCGATCGGCACGTTGGCGGGCGACGGGGTGACGTCGATGGAGACCAGCACCGCGGCGTCGGCCGCAGGCACCCACGGCACCGCGAGCATCCCGGCCAGCCCGACCGCGGACGCGACGAGCAGCCTGCGGAGCGTGTGACGTCCGGACATGGCACCCCTCAGCACCCCCCCGGACCGCTCGGGGCAACCGGATCCGAGGGTAGCGGAACGCATCTCGGCATGCCCTTGCCGTCTCGGAGAGGTAGCCGCGCTCGTGGGCGACGTCGAACGACCGGGCTTCCCGATTCAAAGGAAGACTGGCCAACGAGCGAAGAGACCTATCTATCTGGTAGCGACCCCCCACGGTCACCGATCAAAAGGGCTGGTCGACCATGCGGAATCACTTCAACCGCCGACTTGTCGCGTTGGTTGCCCTCGGGCTGGCTGTACGTGTCCTCTACGTCCTCGTGGTCATGCGCCACAGAGAGCTCGGCTTCGACTCGAACTGGTACCACGACATGGCGAACACGCTCAGCCGAGGTCGGGGGTACCAGGTGCGCTGTGCTGTCACCACGAGCTGCCATTTCCGTCCGACGGCCTACTTCCCGCCGTTGTTCCCGCTGCTGCTGGCGCTTCCTTCGCGACTGGGCGCGAGCTCCCTCACCAGCCTCCAACTGTTCGCCTGCGGCGTGGGCTCGTGCACCGTCGCCGCGGTGGGGTTCCTGGCGCGGCGGTTGGGAGGGCCGTCGGTGGGGCTGGTGGCGGCAGGGATCGCCGCCGTCCACCCGATGTTCTTCGCGCCGGACGGCGGGCTCATGTCGGAGTCGCTCTACCTCTTGGTGGTCACGTGCGTGCTGCTCGCCGCGTATCGTGCGCTCGAGCGTCCGAGCATGTCCCGCTGGGCGCTTCTGGGACTGCTCATCGGTGCCGCCGCGCTGACGAGAGGCGAGGGTCTCGTCCTGCTCCTCCTGGCGCTTCCCGTCGGGGCCGCACTCCGACGCCAACCCATCTCGCGTCGTCTGGCGCTCAGCGGTGTCGCCGTGGCCGTGAGCCTCGCGGTTGTGTCGCCGTGGGTCATTCGGAACAGCCTCACCTTCGGGGAGCCCGTGTTGTTCTCCACCAACGCGAACACGGTCGTGCGCGGAGCCAACTGCCCCGCGACATACGGCGGGACCATGATCGGCTATTGGAGTTTCGATTGCCTCTCGCTTGGCATCGACCCGCTCGAGTCACTCACGTTGAATGAGGTGCAGTCAGGGGATCGCATCCGTCGAGCGGGCATTCGCTATGCGAGCGCCCACAAGGGCCGGCTGGTGGCCGTGTCGGCCATTCGGGTGCTGCGCACCTGGGGAGTCTTCGACCCGCTTCAACAGGCGCGGCTCGAGGCTCCGGCCGGGCGCACCGTCGGCGGTGAGCAAGCCGGGTGGGCCATGTACGCGGCGCTCATCCCTCTGGCGGTCATCGGCCTCATGGTGGTGCACCGTGGACCGCCGCGCTGGCCGCTCGTCGGCGTCGGCGTGGTGGTGACGCTGCAGACGCTGCTGACGTACGGTGCCCAGCGCTGGCGAGCGACGGCGGAGCCCGTCATCGTGACCTGCGCGGCGATGACGATCGTGGCGCTCGTCCGTTCCCGCCGTCGTCGGCGGCACAGTCGTCGAGCGCCCGGCATCCGCCGGCCGAGGACGCAGCCGAGGGTTTGGTTGCGACGGGCGCGGGGCTAGGTCGGGCCATCGCATCACGCCGAAGGCGCCCCCGGAAGGATTCGAACCTTCGCACACGGTTTAGGAAACCGACGCTCTAATCCCCTGAGCTACGGGGGCGGGGGATGGAGAAAAGATGGCAGAAAACTCGGGGGCGCGTGGTCATCGGGGCTTCGAGACGTGGAGGAGAGTGGCGCGTTCGCTCCCCGCGGGCCCGCGGCGGCCACGGACCATGCGTGCGGGCGCGCCGAAGCCCCGGGCGGTTCGGGAGCGGCAGTGGTTCAGGCGGCGAGGGCGCTGGGGTGTCGTCGCCGGTGACGGTGGAGTGCGAGGCCGTTGACCATGAGGGCGTAGCCCAGCAGGTTGAGCAACTGGCGCGCGTGGCCGACGCTGTGGGCGCGGCGCAGCCAGAGGGTGTCATCCAGGTTGCGGTTGATGCTCTCGGCGTCGTTGCGGCGCGGGTAGAGCCGGGCGAAGTCGGGGTCGGTGGGCGGGATGACCCGGACGTTCTCGGTCCGGTTCAACTTGCGGGCTGTGTCTTCGGGGGTGGCGTGGAGCCGCAGCGTGAGGACGCCGGCGCCGAGGTGGTCGGGGAGGCGGTAGTCGTTGTACCAGCGGTAGCGGCCCGATTTGTCGGGGTTGCGATGCGTCCGCACCCTCGTGAGTGCGCCGAAGTGGAGGTCCCCTCGTTCGGTCAGCTCACCGATCCCGACCACCCCACCCCGGGCGTAGAGCGCGATGGCGCGGGTGCTGCCGTCGGGGAGCGCGATCGTCCGGGTCTCGAGCCGGGTGCTCTTCTCGACTCGCTGTCCGTCCCTCCGTCGTGGCTGCCTGACCCCGGCCTTGGCGGCGGTGACCCGGTTGACGGGAATGAGGCCGAGGTCGCGCAGCAGGGTCTGGTGATGCACGCCGCGCAATGCGGTGTCGTAGATCACGCCCTGCGCGCCGCTCACGAGGGGGGCAAGGCGGGTGAAGCAGTCCATCGCGGTCTTGGCTTCGCCGCCGTGGTTGGGGACCCAGGCGACGTCCAAGATGATGCGGCCGTGCACGTTCTCGTCGCGGGCGGCGACGAGCACGAACTTGGTGCCCCAGGCCGTCTCGCCGTCGCCCTGGAAGTGCAGCGCACCGTCGGGCTCGTAGCGTTTGGCGAGGATCTCGCCGGTCTGTTTGTCCACCCGGGTGTCGCCCGGGTGGGCCTTGTAGAGGGGCGTGACGACCTTGCCGTCGGCGTGGAGCATCCGGGTGAGGTCGGGATGGGTCCACGAGCCCGGACCGTCCGGATCGAGCAACCCGACCTCGCGGGCCTGTGCGGCGGCGAGCTTGCGGTGCCGCGTGCCCAAGGCCGCGAGGATGTCGGGGCGGGCGAGGTAGGTGGTGCGGGCGTAGAGGTAGTGGTGGCGGCGCATTGGCGTCTCCGGCAGCCACTGGGAGGGGTCTTTCGAGAACTGGTCGCGCACGAGGCGTCGCACGAAGGCCCACACCACCGGGTGCGCCAGCTCGGCCTCCACC
>VAWU01000052.1 GCA_005888325.1 Actinomycetota bacterium | reverse complement strand
ACCCTGAACACCGGCTCTTCGGAGAAGTCACTCCCGGACCCACTACGACACTACGCGCCCACCAACAGGCGCTGCTTCGGCGCGCTCGCGAACAAGGTCGTTGACACAAAGAGGCTTCGATATGGAGCGGGTGAGAGTCATGAGAGATGAAGTGCGGGAGACTTGAATCATCTGCAACACCCCAGAGGGCGCACCGGGCGAAGCTGAGGTCTTCCTCAGAGAGGCGGGCACGGAGGAGCGCCTGGAGCACTGCAGCAGCCTCATCCTCGGCGAGCCGCTAGCCAGAGTTCCCAACACAAGCGTTGCGCTTGGCTTTGCAGAACAACCCCCGCAGACGGATCGATTCGAGCCGCGCAGACGCCCAGACAAATCTCCGGACAATGCTTGCGGCTTGTCGTTGGGGTCTGCTACCATCGAACATACGTTCGCTTCCCCGTGAGCAATTGGCTGGACGTGGAGTTCGTCAATGCGTCTGCAGGAGATGGAAGCGGCGTTGCGCGAGATCGTGGCCGGGTTGGAGCCCGAGCGCCTTTCGGCCGACGCGGCGGTGGGTCTGGTCGACACGTTCGTGTCCATGGAGAAGCTCGTTGCCGCGGGCAAGGCGCTGGCGGCGCGGCGGGTGGCCGCCTCCAACCTCTGGCGGGGGGCGGGTGAGCGCTCCGCCGCCCACTGGCTGGCCCGGCGCAGTGGCGTGTCCATCGGCAATGCGATGGCGACGCTCGAGACCGCGGCCCGCTTGCCCGAGCTCCCCGGCGTGGACCGTGCCGTGCGGGCGGGTGAGCTCTCCGCGGTGCAGGCCAATGAGATCGCGTCGGCTGCCGGCGCGGACCCTGGCGCGGAGGCCGAGCTGTTGGCGGTGGCGCAGGACGACGGGTTCGCGCTGCGCGACACCTGCCGGCGGGTCAAAGCCGCGGCCGCGCCGGATGGGATGGCGTGTCATCGCGCCATTCATGCCTCGCGCTCGCTGCGGCACTGGAGCGACCCCGACGGCGCCGGGCGCCTCGACGGGCGCTTCACTCCCGAGGTGCTGGCCGAGCTGTTGGTGGCGCTCGAGCCCTTCGAGGCCGAGGCGTTTCGTGTGGCGCGCGACGAAGGACGGCGGGAGGGCTTCGACGCCTACCGGGCCGACGCCCTGCTGGCGTTGGCTCGGGCCGCGCGCGATGGCACCGGCGCTGGTTCGTCGCCGCCGCGCAACACCGTGCACGTGGTGATCGACCATGCCGCGCTCGTGCGGGGAAAGGCAGAACCAGGTGAGCGCTGCGAGGTGGCGGGCGTGGGGCCGGTGCCAGTGAACGTGGTGCGCTCGATGATGGACGATGCCTTCGTGACCGCGGTGGTGACGAACGGGGTCGATGTCGCGACGGTGGCGCACCTGGGGCGAAGGCCCACCGCCCACCAGCGCAGCGCGCTGGAGGTGCGCGATCCCGAGTGCGTGGTGTCGAGCTGTCACGTGCGCGTCGGGCTCGAGATCGACCACGTCGAGCCCTGGAGCGCGACGCGCGTCACGAAGCTCGACGCGCTGGCCCGGCTGTGTCGCTTCCACCACGCCCAGAAGACGCACGAGGGCTACCGATTGGAAGGCGGGCCCGGGCACTGGCGCTGGCTGAAGCCCGACGGCACCGACGTCGACCCCCGGCCACCGCCACCGACGCGACCAGCCGACGACGGCACGGGCACGATCGCGGAACGACAGGCGCGGATCTGCGACGCCGCCATCGCCAGCATCGAAAGGGTCGGGTGGTGATATGCGGGCGACGTCGAATCGAGCGCGTCACCTCGGGCGGTGTGACGCCACGGCACCGCCTCCTCAGGACGGCCGGCTACGCGTCGAGGAGCGGCGCGACCTCGGCGCCGAACGCGTCCATCTGATCGAGGAGCTCTTGCAGCGACCGGTTGCGGAAGCGCACCTGCAGGTGGTTGACGCCCATGGGGCCGAACTCGCGCAGGCGCTCGGCGATGTGATCGGCCTTGCCCGAGAGCACGTGCCCACCGACGTCCCAGCCCGGCTCCCCGACGTAGAGCACCTCGGTGATGGTGCCGATGTCGATGGGCTCGTCGCCGACCGTGCGCGCGCGGTGCTCGCGGAGGTAGGCGATCGACTCGGCCATGCGCGACCGTGGCGTCCCCTGCGGCAGCCACCCGTCGCCCCGCTCGGCGGCCCGACGCAGTGCCGGCTTCGAGGAGCCGCCGACCCAGATGGGTAGCCGGGCCTGCCGCGGGCGGGGCCGCATGCCCGCGTCGTGGACGTACTCGCCCGTGAAGGCGGCGCGTAGCTCGTCGATGGCATCGTCGGTGAGGCGTCCCCTTGCCGCGAAGTCGACGCCGAGCAGCGCGAACTCGGGCTCGACGTGACCGGTGCCCACACCCAGGATCGCCCGCCCGCCCGACAGCTCGTCGAGGGTCATGAACGACTTCGCCGTCGCCAGCGGGTGGCGGTAGGCCACCACGAAGACGTGTGACAGCAGACGGACCTTGGTGGTGATGCCCGCCAGCCACCCCAGCGTGGCGACGGTGTCGTACCAGACGGTGTTCATCCGCTCGTCGAGCGGCCGGGGGATGGCGACGTGGTCGCAGACCGCGATGTAGAAGAAGCCCGCGTCGTCGGCCTTGCGGGCGATGGCGGCCAGCTCGTTTCGTCCCGCGTCGCCTTCCCACGCCTCGGCGTACATGCGGCTCTGCGACTGCACCTGCAGCTGCATCCCGTACACCAGGCGACCCGCCGGGACGATCGACGCCACGCCCCCTCAGCCCTTCCGCTCAGAGGGCCGCTCGGGCCCCGCCTCGATCGCTGCGCTCACTCGGCTCAGCCCTTCCAATTGGTCACGTCGACGCCGAGGGACTCGATGCCCTGGATGATGATCTCGGGGATCATCTGCGACGGCGGCCAGTGGTAGTTGTGCATGCGGTGCTTGGCCGTCCCGTGCACGAACATGCGGCCCTGGTCGATGGTGACGAGCACGCCCCGCCGCTGCACCTGGCGCTCGTAACGCTCGGCATGCGCGGCGTCGAGCACGAAGTTCATGGTGTCGCACATGGCGGTGATGTCGATGTTGCCCCAGTCATAGGGGCTCGACGTGACGTGGATGAGCACGTTGTCCGCCGACTGGGTGACCACCTCGCCGTCGCGCATCGTCAGGGAGATGGGCTCGAGGCAGCAGGCACACCACGACTCGAGGCGGATGTCCTTGCCGAGGAACGGTGGCATGCGGCTCACGGCCATCGACTCCATGGCACAGCCGATGTAGCTGTGGAAGCGGTCGTCGACGAACGCCTGCACCTGGCTCGGGAAGCTCGAGAACGGCTGGAACTTGATGAGGTTGCAGTTCTGGGTGTCCTCCTGCACCACGCAGATGATGCCGAGCTGCAGCTGCTTGTAGGCCTGCACGATCTCGCGCCGCTGCAGGCCGAGGGCCTCGTGCACGTCGCGCAGGTTGGGCCCCACGCCCTTGTCGCACCAGTGCTCGTAGACGAACTGTCGCAGCCGCAGCGCGTCGTCGGTCCACTCGAAGGAAGGCACGTTCTGAGGCATGGCGTACGTTAGCCCTGGCTGCTGACGGTGCGTCAGAAGAGGGCTACCATCCGAGCGTGCGGGACTTCCCGAAGATCATCTCGGTCGACGACCACGTGGTCGAGCCACCCACGGTGTGGACCGACCGGCTCGCGTCGAAGCATCACGGCGTCGCCCCGCGCATCGTGCGCGCGCCCGTCAAGGAGATGACGTTCATCGGCGGCAAGTTCACACCGGTGGTGGGCGAGCGCGGCGACGGGCCCGACGTCGACTGGTGGTTCTACGAAGACCTGCGTCGCCCGCTGATCCGCCTCGACGCATCGGTGGGCCACGACCGCGACGAGGTGCGCCTCGAGGGTACGACGTACGAATGGATGCGCCCCGGCGCGCACCAGGTCAAGCCCCGCCTCGACGACATGGACGCGAACTGGACCGAGGCGTCGCTGTGCTTCCCCACCTTCCCCCGCTTCTGCGGCCAGACGTTCCTGGAGGCGGACGACAAGGAGCTGGCCCTGCTCTGCGTGCGCGCCTACAACGACTGGATGGTCGACGAATGGTGCGGCGAGTCGGGGGGCCGGCTGATCCCGCTCTGCCTCATCCCCTTGTGGGACGCGTCGCTGGCGGCCGCCGAGGTGCGGCGCAACGCGGCGCGCGGCGTGCACGCGGTGTGCTTCAGCGAGATCCCGCCGTTCCTCGGGCTGCCGTCGGTGCACGACGCCGACAACTTCTGGCACCCGTTCTTCGCGGCCTGCGAGGAGACCGAGACGGCGTCCACCTCGGCCGACGCGCCGCCCGCGGTCGGCTCGACGCTCACGTTCGCCAACGCCTGCTACTCGCTCGTCGACTGGCTCATGTGCGGCGCCTTCACCCACTTCCCCAACCTCGAGATCGCGTACTCCGAGGGTCAGATCGGCTGGATCCCCTACATCCTCGAGCGGGCCGACGTGGTGTGGGAGGAGAACCGGGGCTGGGGCGGGGTGGCCGACAAGGTGCCGGTGGCGCCCAGCGAGCTGTTCCGCGACCACGTCTACGGCTGCTTCTTCAACGACGCCCACGGCCTCAAGAGCCTCGACGCGATCGGCGTCGGCAACGTGACCTACGAGAGCGACTACCCGCACTCCGACTCGACGTGGCCGCACACCCGCCAGATCGCGGAGGAGCAGATGAAGGGCCTCGACGACGACGTCATCGAGAAGATCGTGCGCGGCAACGCCATCCGCATGCTCCGCCTCGACCTCTGAACAGACGCGACGCGACGAGTGATCAGAGGGTGAACGCCTCCCGCAGCGCGGCGTAGGACTCCTCGTGCGCCTGCTTGGCCGCGTCGAGCAGAATTCCCAGCGCGAAGAAGCCGTGGAAGACGCCGTCGTAGCGCGTGACCGTCGCGGGCACGCCGGCGTCCCGCAGTCGCGCCGCGTAGGCCTCGCCCTCGTCGCGGAGCGGGTCGTGCTCCGCGGTGATGACGAGCGCGGGCGGCAACCCGGTGAGATCGGCGGCCCGGAGTGGCGACGCGTAGGGGTGCGAAGCCTCGGACAGGTCGCTCAGGTACTGAGGCCGGTACCAGTCCATCGAGGCGGTGGTGAGGAAGAAACCCACACCGTTCTCGCGGTACGACGCCGTGTCGAGCGAGGTGACGTCGGTGACCGGGTACAGCATGAGCTGGAACACGATCTCGGGGGCGGCGCGGTCGCGCGCCATCAGCGCGACCGCGGCGGTGAGGTTGCCGCCCGCGCTGTCGCCTCCTACCGCGATCCGGGTGGCGTCGACACCGATGTCGCTCGCGTTGGCGGCCACCCACAGGGTCGCGGCGTAGGCGTCCTCGGCGGCGGCCGGGAACTTGTGCTCGGGCGCCAACCGGTAGTCGACCGACACCACGACGCATCCCGCGCCGTTGGTGATGGCGCGACAGGTCGCGTCATGGGTGTCGAGGTCGCAGATGACCCATCCACCGCCGTGGAAGTAGACGAGCGCGGGGAGCGGCGCCGGCGCCGGGTCCTCGGGCCAGTAGAAGCGGACGGGAACCGGGCCGTCGGGACCCGGCACGGAGCGGTTCTCGACCCGGGCCACCGGCTCCGGGTCGGTGGCCAAGGACGCGACCATCCGCGCCACGTGGGCGCGCGCTTCCGCGCCGGTCATCGTCTCGACTCGGGGGAACGCCTGGTCCATGGCGTCCATGAGCACCTTCGCAACCGGGTCGAGCGTCACGGCGAACCTCCTAGGCCAGGCGGGGGAGCACCTGCGAGGCGAACAGCTCGAGGCTCTCCCAGCCGAGCGCGGCCGGGATGCCGCCCATCAGCGGATGGAACAGGAGCGAGCCCGTCTCCCGGGCGAGGGCAACGCACTCGTCGGGTGTCACCACCCGGTACACACCGCTCGCCTTGAGCTCGTCGAGCGTGTCGCCGGCCACCTCCACCTGGGAGCGCTGCCCAGGTGTCTGCCAGCTGTGGTACGTCTGCGCGTCGTAGAGCGCGTGCGGCGCGATCCGGGCCCACGCCTTCTCGGGGTCGTCGGTGACGTGCACGAAGCCGGGGCCCTTCGGCAGGAGCACCCACCCGCCGGTGAAGCCCAGCCGCTCGCACTCGGCGCGGTAGAGGTCGGCGAGGGCGGGGTCGCCGATGGCGGGCATGAAGGGCAGCTGCATGCGCGCCGCGCGGCGGGCCGCGATCTCGGTGGACCCGCCGATGAGGATCAGCGGATGCGGCTGGGTCACGGGCCTGGGCGTGACCCGGATGGTGCGACCTCGCCACTCGAACGGCTCGCCGGTCCAGGCCCGGCGCATCACGTCGATGTGCTCCTCGAGCGTCTTCCCGCGTCGCTTCCGGTCGACACCGGCCATCTCGAACTCCTCCTCGCGGTAGCCGAGGCCGGCGACGAGTGAGAGACGGCCGTTGCCGGCGAGGTCGAGCACCGCGATCTCCTCGGCCATCCGCACCGGGTCGTGGAGGGGGATCAGCAGGGCCGAGATGTTGACCATCGTCGTGCGCGTGCGCCCGAGGACCGCGCCCGCCATGGCCAGCGGCGCGGGGAGGTAGCCGTCGTCGACGCCGTGGTGCTCGGAGAGCACGACCGAGGTGAAGTCGTGCCCGTCGGCCCACGTCGACATCTCGAGACAGGCCGCGTACTGCTCGGCGGGCGTGGCCGGCGAGATATCGGGAACGCGCAGGTCGAAGCGCATGGTGAGGACGGGATTTCCCACTGGCACACCCCTCACGAGAACGGGTTACAGTTCGCTGACATAGTGTCAGAAACCGTGAGTCCGTACCGGCTGCTGATCGGCGGCGACTGGGTCGAGGGGGGTTCCGGCTCCTACGACGTCGTCAACCCGGCCACTGAAGACGTCGTCGACGAGGCTCCCGAGGCGAGCGCGATCGATGCGCGCGAAGCCGCGGCCGCGGCACGCGCCGCGCTCCCCGCGTGGTCGCGCACGTCGCCGCAGGAGCGCGCCGCGCTGTTGCAGGCGGTCGCCGACCGTGTGCGCCAGCGTGCCGACGAGCTCCTCCCGTTGATCATCGCGGAGACGGGAGCGACGCTGTCCGTCGGGTCCGCGTTGCAGGTCCCCATGTGCGCCAACCGCTTCGAGCGCTACGCCAAGGGCGCGCTGCAGGACCTCACCATCGCGATCCCACCGATGGAGATGCAGTCCACACCGCTCGCGCCGGGCGGCCTCATGGGCGCGGTGGGGCTGCGTCCACCGGTCGGCGTCGTCGCGTGCATCACGCCGTACAACTTCCCGATCACGTCGATGGCGGGCAAGGTGGCACCTGCGCTCGCCACCGGCAACACGGTGGTCATCAAGCCCGCCCCCCACGGGCCGCTCGCGGTGATCGAGCTGGTCCGCATCATCGAGGAGGTCGGGTTCCCGCCCGGCGTCGTCAACCTCGTCACCGGGTCGCAGCCCGACCCGGGCGCGGCCCTCGTCGACTCGCCCGACGTCGACATGATCAGCTTCACGGGCAGCACCGCGGTCGGCGTGAAGATCTACGAGTCGGGTGCCCGCACGATGAAGCGCCTGCTGCTCGAGCTCGGCGGCAAGGGCGCGTGCATCGTGTGCGACGACGCCGACCTCACCGCCGCGGTGACCGCGCTGGGGAGCGTCTGGGGCTTCCACTCGGGCCAGATCTGCACCGCCCCCACCCGCGCCGTCGTGCAGCGGTCGGTCTACGACGAGGTGGTCGAGCGGCTGGCGAAGCTCGCGCCGCAGATGAAGGTGGGTGACCCGCTCGAGGTCGACACCGTCGTCGGACCGGTGATCTCCGCGGCCCAGCGCGACCGCATCGAGGGTCACATCCGCGGCGGGACGGACGCCGGGGCGGAGCTGATCGCGGGCGGGGTCCGCCCCGCGCACCTGGAGAAGGGCTTCTACGTCGAGCCCGCCCTGCTCGCGGCCTGCACCAACGACATGCGGGTCGCGCGCGACGAGATCTTCGGGCCCGTCCTCGTCGTCATCCCCTACGACGACGACGACGAGGCGGTGGCGATCGCCAACGACAGCGACTACGGGCTGTACGACTACGTCTACTCGGCCGACACGGCACGCGCCTACGACATCGCCCGGCAGTTGCGCTGCGGACACGTCGGCCTCAACACCGCCCAGCGCAACCACGAGGCGCCCTTCGGCGGCTTCAAGATGAGCGGCATCGGCCGCGACAACGGTGACTGGGGCCTCGACGCCTACACCGAGGTGCAGAGCATCATCTGGCCGGGTTGACTTGTCGCGAAGAGGAAGGGCGCCATGGCTTACGACCTGATCGTGAAGAACGGGATCGTCGTCGACGGCACCGGCCTGGCCCGGCGGCGGGGCGACATCGGCGTGCGCGCCGGGCGGATCGTCGACGTGGGCCATCTGACGGAGAGCGTCGCCGGCGCGCGAGTGGTCGAGGCGGACGGCCTCTTCGTGGCGCCCGGGATCATCGACGCCCACACCCACTACGACCCCCAGCTGACGTTCGACGCGTGGGCCACGTCGTCCTGCTACCACGGCGTCACCACCGTGCTGGCGGGAAACTGCGGGTTCTCCATCGCACCGACGCGCGAGCGCGACCGCGACTTCATCTCGCGGATGTTCGCCCGGGTCGAGGGCATGTCGCCGGTGGCGTTGTCGGGGGTGGAGTGGGACTTCGAGAGCTTCCCGGAGTTCTTCGCGGCGCGGCGCGACCGGCTCGGTGTGAACCTCGCGTGCTACGTGGGCCACTCGACCGTGCGCCGCTGGGTGATGGGGCCCGACGCGTCCGAGCGCGAGGCCACCCCCGACGAGGTGGAGCAGATGCGCCGGGTGGTGGCCGAGTCGATGGACGCCGGCGCGGCCGGCTTCTCGTCGTCGCACGCGCCCACCCAGCTCGATGGCGACGGCCGGCCCATCCCGAGCCGCTTCGCCGGCGTCGACGAGCTGCGCGCGCTCGTTGCCGAGGCCGGCCGCCACCACGGCGGGAGCGTCTCCTACCTTCCGGCCAGCTCCATCGGGGGCCTCGACCACGACGACAAGGAGTTGCTGGTCGAGCTCGGCGTCGACAGCCGCCTGCCGATCGTGATCCAGGGCCTGGGCGGGCGCAACAAGGTCGACGCGCCGACCGCGGGGTGGCCCGAGGCCGAGGCCTTCCTCGGCGATGCCGCCCGCCGCGGCGCCGCCATCTTCAGCCTCCTGCGCAACCATCCGTTCGACCGGGCCTTCTCGCTCGAGAGCGGCACCCAGCTGTACGACGGCGTACCCGCGTGGGCCGCGTTCATGTTCCTCTCGCACGACGAGAAGCTGGCCCGCCTGCGCGACCCCGGCGTGCGCGACGAGCTGCGCGACGCGGTCGACCATCCCAACAAGGACGCATCGAAGGGCAGCACGCTTCCGCCACCGCACTGGCACGTCGTGTTCGTCGACGAGGTCACCGAGCCCCAGCACGAGAAGTTCCTCAAGCGGTCGATCAAGGACATCGCGGCCGAGCTCGGGAAGGCGCCCGCCGACGTGCTGCTCGACATCGCGCTCGACAGCGACCTGCGTACGGTGTTCCGGTGGGAGAACAAGACGCCGGAGTGGGAGGACGCGGTGCGTGAGAGCCAGCGCCACCCGAGCATGATCGTCGGCGTGTCGGACGGCGGCGCCCACCTGGATCGCGACGACGGTTCCGACTGGTCGAGCTACTTCCTGCGCTTCTGGGTGTTCGACCGCCGGCTCTGGACGGTCGAGGAGGGCGTGCGTCAGATGACGCAGGTGCCCGCTGCGCTGTGCGGCTTCGCCGACCGCGGCATGGTGCTGCCGGGCTACGCCGCCGACCTCTTCCTGTTCGACCCCGACACCGTCGGGCCAGGCACGAAGAAGCAGGTGACCGACTTCCCCGGCGGCGAGGCCCGCTACTCCGCCCGGCCCGAGGGCGTGCACGCGACCATCGTCAACGGCCGGCCCATCGTCGTCGACGGCGAGCTCACCGGCGAGCTGCCGGGCGCCATCGTCTCCCCGGGGGTGCGCTGAATGCGCGGGATCGTGTTCGTCGGCGACGGGAAGGCCGAGGTCACCGACGGGCTGGAGGTGCGCGATCCCGGTCCGACCGACGTCGTGGTGCGCATCGTGAACGCGGGCGTGTGCCACAGCGACATCAGCGTCATCGACGGCACCATTCCCTGGCCGACACCCGCGGTGCTGGGCCACGAGGGCGCCGGCGTGGTGGAGGCGGTGGGCGGCGCGGTCACCACGTTGCAGCCGGGCGACCACGTCGTGCTGGCCACGATCGCCAACTGCGGCATGTGCGCGGCGTGCAACACCGGTCATCCCACGTGGTGCCGCCAGACCATGGGCGTGATGGACAAGCCGTTCACGTTCAACGGTGAGCCCGCGTGGAACTTCGCGGCCACATCGGTGTTCGCCGAGCGCACGGTGGTGAAGGAGACCCAGGCCGTCCGCATCGACGACGACGTGCCGCTGTCGTCCGCGTGCCTCATCGGGTGCGGGGTGCTGACCGGCGTGGGCGCCGCCCTGAACCGGGCCCGCGTGCAGCAGGGCGAGACGGCGGCGGTGTTCGGTGTGGGGGGCGTCGGGCTCAACGTCATCCAGGGGCTGCGCATCGCCGGCGCCTCGCGCATCATCGCAGTCGACACGGTCGCGGCGAAGGAGCCGCTGGCTCGAGAGTTCGGCGCCACCGACTTCATCGACGCCACCGACACCGACAGCGTAAAGGCCATCCGCAACCTGCTCCCGTTCGAGCCGGACGGGAGGCGCGCGGGCCCCTTCGGAGCGGGCGGCGTCGACTGGGCCTTCGAGTGCGTCGGCAACGCCCGCGTCCTGCGCAACGCGATCGACGTCCTCGACTGGGGCGGCAACTGCGTGATCGTGGGCGTGCCCGCGTTCGATGTCGAGTTCTCTGCCCTCGTGACCTTCTTCACCCATGTCGACCGGGGGTTGCTCGGGTGTCGCTACGGGTCGAGCCGGCCGCACCACGACATCCCGTTGCTCGTCGAGCTCTACAAGCAGGGGCGGCTCATGCTCGACGAGCTGGTGTCGGCGACCTACCCGCTCGAGCGCTTCGACACGGTCGTGGCCGACCTGCACGACGGCAAGCTCGCCCGCGGCGTCCTGCAGTTCTGAGCGCGATGTCGACCGACAGAGTGTCGATCACGACCGCGCCGATCAGAACCGCGGTCGACCTCATGCAGGCCACCGTCGAGGCGCACGGCGATCGCGAGGCGATCGTCGAGGGTGACCAGCGGCTCACGTTCGCGGCGTGGGACCGCGCCGCGGACGGCGTCGCGGCGGTACTCGTCGACCGCGGCGTCGGCAAGGGCGACGTCGTGTGCCTGAAGCTGCCGTCGTCGATCGGGTACGCGGTCTGCTACCAGGCGGCCCTGCGCCTGGGCGCGATCACATCGGGGATCAACCCCCGGCTGGGCCCGACCGAGGTGGCGGGCATCCTCGAGCGGGCCCGGCCCCGTGTCGTGATCACCGAGGACGACGACATCGCGTCATGGAGCGAGCTCGACCCGCCGGCACGCCGGCCGTCACTCGATCCGTCCGACCCGGTGGCGGTCGTGTGGACCAGCGGCACGACGGGCCAGCCGAAGGGGGCCGTGTTCGACCACGTCAACCTCGAGGCGATGGCCCGCGGGGCCGGCGCGCTCAGCGCGTTCGGCGACCGCAGGCTCTCGCCGCTTCCGTTCGCGCATGTCGCCTACATGACCCGGGTGTGGGACGAGCTCGAGCGGGCGATCACCACGGTCATCACGCCGACCCCGTGGAAGGCCGGCGACGCCCTTCGGCTCATCGAGCGCGAGCGCGTCACCGTCGCCCAGGGCGTACCGACGCAGTGGTCGTTGATGCTGTCCCACCCCGACATGGCGACGACCGACGTCTCGAGCCTGCGACTCGCTTCCACCGGTGCGGCGACGGTCCCGGCCGAGCTGGTCCGCCACATGCGCGAGGCGCTCGGCTGCCCGGTGGTGGTGCGCTACACGAGCACCGAGGCGTCGCTCACCACCGGCACCGCGCTCGACGACAGCGACGACGACGTGGCGCACACGGTGGGATGCGCGCGCGACGGGGTCGAGGTGCAGGTGGTCGGCGACGACGGCGAGGTCGTCCCCGCGGGTGTCGTCGGCCGGGTCCGTTGCCGTTCGGGCGCGGTGATGCGCGGCTACTGGAACGATCCTGAGCGCACCGCGACGGTGCTCGACGCGGCCGGGTGGCTGACCTTGGGCGACCTCGGGTCGCTCGACGACCGCGGCTACCTCACCCTCGTGGGCCGCGAGAGCGAGATGTACATACGCGGCGGCTACAACGTGTACCCCGCGCAGGTCGAGAACGTGCTGGCCGAGCACCCCGGCGTGGCGCGGGCCGCGGTCGTGGGGTTGCCGGACGCGGTGCTCGGCCAGGTGGGCGCCGCCTGGGTGGTGATCGCACCGGATGCGTCGCCCACGGCCGACGAGCTGCGCGCGTGGGTGCGAGCGCGTTTGGCCGACTACAAGGTGCCCGACCGGGTGACGTTCGTCGACGACCTGCCGTTGACGTCGATGCTCAAGACCGACAAGCGAGAGCTGGAGAAAAAGGGCGCTCCGGGAGGGCGTCCAATGAGTAGGGGGACGACGTGAGCGCCAACCTCGAGGGACGCACGCTGTGGGAGCTCATCGAGCGTCGGGTGGCGGCCACGCCCGACGCCCGCTTCGGCCTCGACGAGGACGGGCGGAGCCTCACCTTCGCCGAGTACCAGGCTGCGGCCGAGCGGGCGGCGGCCGGTCTCATGGGGCTCGGGGTGGGGGAGGGCGTCAACGTCTCGTGGGAGCTGCCGACGTGGTTGGAGTCGATGGTGCTCGTGGGCGCGCTCTCGCGCCTCGGCGCGGTGCAGAACCCCATGCTCCCGATCTACCGGGCCCGCGAGGTCGGCTTCATCGTCCGCCAGACGCGGGCCCGGCTGCTCGTCGTGCCGTCGGTGTGGAAGGGCTTCGACTTCGAGGCGATGGCGAACGACGTGGCGGGTGAGGTCGACGGCCTCGACGTGCTCGTGTGCGACCGGTCGCTGCCCGAGGGCGATCCCTCGACGCTCCCGCCGCCACCGGACGCGCCCGACGATCCCGTCGACCTGCCGGTGCGGTGGCTGTTCTACACGTCCGGGACGACGGCCGACCCCAAGGGCGCGCAGCACACCGACCGCACGGTGATGGCAGCGTCCATCGGTATGAACGCGGCCCTCGATCTGCGGGCCGACGACGTCGGCGCCCTCGTGTTCCCGTTCACCCACATCGGCGGCATCGTGTGGCTGCTGTCGGGGTTCATCGTCGGCATGGGGCACCTGGTGGTCGAGGCCTTCGATCCCGCGACGACGATCCCGTTCATGCAGCGCGAGGACGCGACCCTCGCCGGCGCGGGCACGCCGTTCCACCTCGCCTACCTCGCCGCCCAGCGCAAGGACCCGTCGACGCCGCTGTTCCCCCACGTGCGGGCGTTCCCGGGCGGCGGGGCGCCCAAGCCCCCGCAGCTCCACTACGACCTCAAGGCCGAGATCGGCGGCGTCGGCATCGTCTCGGGCTACGGGCTCACGGAGTGCCCGATCCTCGCGATGGCTCGCACGACAGATCCGGACGACAAGCTGGCGAACACCGAGGGCCCGCCGACCCAGGGCGTGAAGGTGCGCGTCGTCAGGCTCGACGGGAAGCCGGCCGGCCCGGGCGAGGAGGGCGAGATCCGTGTCGTCGGTCCGCAGCTCTTCCGCGGCTACCTCGACAGCTCGCTCGACGCCGATGCCTTCGACGACGAGCGGTGGTTCCGCACGGGCGACCTGGGCAACGTCGACGCCGACGGCTACGTCACCATCACCGGCCGGCTCAAGGACATCATCATCCGCAAGGGCGAGAACATCAGCGCCAAGGAGATCGAGGACGTGCTCTACACCCACCCCAAGGTCGGCGACGTCGCGGTCATCGGCCTGCCCGACCCGAAGCAGGGCGAGCGCGCCTGCGCGGTGATCGCCCCCAAGGATCCCGCCGACCCGCTCACGTTCCAGGAGATGTCGATGTTCCTGCGAGAGCACGGGCTCATGGTGCAGAAGATTCCCGAGCAGCTCGAGATCGTCGAGTCGGTGCCGCGCAACCCCAGCGGCAAGATCCTCAAGCACAAGCTCCGCGAGCAGTACTCGGCATGAGCACGAACGAGCAACGCTTCACGGGCAAGACCGCCGTCGTCACCGGTGCGGGGAGCGGCATCGGGCGGGCCACGGCGCGGCGCCTCGCGGCCGAGGGTGCGACGGTCGCCTGCCTCGACGTCACCGTGGACGCGTGCGAGCAGACTGCAGCCGACATCGTCGACGCGGGCGGCAAGGGCAAGGCCTACGTGTGCAACGTGGCTGACAAGGCGTCGGTGACGGCGACGATCGACGCGGTCGTCGCCGACCTGGGGCCGCCCGACGTCGTCTGCAACATCGCCGGCATCGGCAAGTTCGCCCACACGCACGAACAGCCGCTCGAGGAGTGGCAGCGCATCATCGACGTCAACCTCACGGGCACGTTCCTGGTGAGCCAGGCCGCGCTGCCCCATCTGCTCGAGAACGGGGGCAACATCGTCAACGTGGCCTCCACCGCGGGGCTCATCGGCCAGCCCTACAGCGCCGCGTACTGCGCCTCCAAGGGCGGGGTGGTGATGCTGACGAAGTCGATGGCCTACGAGTACATCGAGCGCGGCGTTCGCGTGAACGCGGTGGCGCCCGGTGGCATCCAGACGAGCCTGATGGAGAGCTTCGGCTTCCCGGAGAACGCCTCGCGGAAGCTCTTCTACAAGATCACGTCACCCATGGGGTTCGCCCAGCCGGAGGAGGTCGCCGGCCTCATGGCCTTCCTCGCGTCCCACGAGGCCCGCTACATGACCGGCGCCGTCGTCCCCATCGACGGCGGCATGACCTCCTGACCCCCTCGTCGAGCCCCCCGAAGCGCGAAACGTTGGCTCGGCTCTCATCATCAAGATCGGCTTCGGGCGATGACGCCGCAGTAGGTTTCGGGATCCATCTGCGAAGGGGGACTCTGCTATGTGGGCACAGATCATCACGACGCGCCTGAAGCCGGGCAAGGAACAGGAGCTGCCGAAGTTGTTCGAGCAGCTGCAGGCGGTCGAACAACCAGGGTCGGGCTTGCTGCGGACGACGGCCATGCGGGACCAGAACGACCCCAGCCGCGTCTACATGTTGGTCCTCTTCGAGAGCGAGGAGAAAGCGCGCGCCCGCGAGCAGGATGAGCGACGTCAGGAGGGACTGAAGGCGGCGCGGGAGACGATGGGGGCGATCTTCGACGGGCCTCCGGAGTTCGTCGACCTGACCGTCGTCAACGACGTGGTGCTGTAGTCGAGGTCGCCCCGCGTCCTAGTTCAGGCGCTCTACGATCATCGCCATGCCCTGGCCGCCGCCGACGCACATCGACTCGAGGCCGAAGGTCTTGTCCGCGTCCTCGAGGCCGTTCAGCAGCGTGGTCATGATGCGCGCGCCCGTCATGCCGAAGGGGTGGCCCAGGGCGATGGAGCCGCGGCGGGCCGACGGGATGACCTGCGCGGCGAACGCCTCGTTGATCTCGACCAGGTCGATGTCGTCGATCGTCATGCCCGCCCGCTTCAGCGCCTGACGGCAGGCCTCGATCGGACCGAGGCCCATGATCTCGGGGTTCAGGCCGGACACGCCGCTCGCCACGATGCGGGCGAGCGGCTGCACGCCGAGCTCGCGCGCCCGGGTGTCGCTCATGACGATGACCGCGGCGGCTCCGTCGTTCAACGGGCAGGCGTTGCCCGCGGTGACCTCGCCGTCGGGCCGGAACACGGGCTTGAGCTGCGCGAGCTTCTCGAGCGTGGTGCCCGCGCGCGGGCCGTCGTCCTTGGACACGACGGTTCCGTCGGGCGTCGTGACCGGCGTGATCTCCCGCTCGAAGAACCCGTTCTCCTGCGACGCGACGGAGCGGTCCTGGGAGAGCTTGGCGAACTCGTCCATCTCCTCGCGACCGACCTTCTCGGCCTGTACGACGTTCTCGGCGGTCTGGCCCATGGCGATGTAGATGTCGGGCAGGCCCGACGGCGGTGTCCACTCGGGCGCACCGCCGGCGCTGCGCTCCTTGGTGCGCGCCTTCGCCTGCTCGAACTGCTGGTTGTGGGGGCCGGTATCGGAGGCGCCGAACTGGTAGCGGCTCACGGTCTCGACGCCGCCGGCCACGAACACGTCGCCCTCGCCCGCCTTGATCGCGTGGCCCGCCATGCGGATCGTCTGGAGCGACGAGGAGCAGTAGCGGTTCACGGTGACGCCGGGGACGTCGGGCAGGTCGGCCAGGAGGGCCGCCACCCGGGCCACGTTGTAGCCCGACTCGCCGCCGGGCTGACCGCACCCCCAGATCACGTCCTCGACCGCCTGCCGATCGAGCGCGGGCACCTTGTCGAGAACGGCCCTGATGATGGTTGCGCTGAGGTCGTCGGGGCGCAGGTCGACCAGCGAGCCCTTGTTGGCCCGACCGATCGGCGTGCGGGCGGTGGCGACGATGACGGCTTCGGGCATTCCAGGGCTCCTTGAGTCGCGAACCCTCCCGTTCTAGCCGCGGCCGGCGCCCCCCGGCACCTCGACCGTGTCGGTGTCGCGGCCCGAGCGCAACAGGGTGCCCGGACGGTCACCGGTGAAGTCGCCTGCCGTCGCGATCTCGACACCGTTGACGAGCACGTGCTCCACACCGTCGGCCTCGCCGTAGAGGCGGCCGCTCCCGGCGGGCAGGTCGTGACGCGTGTAGACGCGGCGGGGGCCGACGCGCTCCTCGTCGAGCACGACGATGTCGGCCTGCCAACCCTGCTCGATGCGTCCGCGCCCGCGGAGCCCGTAGAGCCGGGCAGGCACGTCGGTGAGGAGGTGGACGGCCTCCTCGAGCGGGAGCAGCTGCCGCTCGCGCACGGACTGGCCGAGCAAGGCGGTCGTATAGGTGAACGAGTCGATCATGTCGAGGTGGGCACCTGCGTCGGATGCGCCGAGCACGGCGCGGGGATCGCGCCACACCCCAAGGCGCATCTGCCAGCTGGCGTCGTCGTCGTTGCCCGTCCGGGGCAGCCACCCGGTGCGGAGCTCGTCGGCGACGGCGATGTCGCAGACGGTGTCGAACGGATCCTGGTCGCGCTCGGCCGCGACCTCGCCGACCGTGCGCCCGGACAGGCCGTCGTTCTCGGGCGCGAACGTCTCCGCGATGGTGAGGTGCTTCCAGTTCGCCATGCCCCGCAGCGGGCCCGCCGCAGGCGAGTTGGCGCCCTCGTTCAGCCGCCGCCGCTCGTCGGGGTCGGACAGCACCTTCATCTTCTCAGCGGGCGGCAGGGCCATCGTCTCCCGCCAGCCCGGCAGGGCGTCGAGGATGAACCCGGTGAGGAGACTGAGCCGGAAGCGCATGAGGTCGGGCACGGTGAGGGCCACCACGCGGGCGCCCTTCGCGGCTGCGTAATCCGACGCCGACAGCTGCTGCAGGTGCCCGTCGGGGTTCTGGGCGTTGACGCCGAGCACGTTCCAGTTGAGCGGACGGTTGGCGGCCAGCGACATCGATGCCATCAGGTCCATGTGCTCCTCGGAGAAGGCACCGATGGTGGGAATGAACTCGAGGGTGGTGCCCGCGTGGTCGCGCACGGCGCGGGCCAGCGCCACCAGCTCGTCGCGTGTCGCGGCACGCGACGGCACGGGCTGCCCGGACGCGTCGTTGTGCGTCGGCGCGTTGGACGACGAGAACCCCAGGCCGCCTGCGGCGAGCGACTCGTGGAGCAGCTGCACCATGCGCGCGATCTGATCGTCGGTCGCCGCCTCACCGGTGCCCTCGCCCATCACGACCCGGCGCAGGGCGGAATGGCCGACGAGGAAGCCCGCGTTCACCGCGATGGTGCCGTCCAGGCGGTCGAGCCATTCGCCGTAGGTCTGCCACGAGCCCCACGGCACCCCCGCCTCGAGCGACTCGAGCGGCATCCCCTCGACGCGCGCCAGCATCCGCATGAGGTAGTCGGCCTCTTGCGGCACCACGGGCGCGATGGTGAACCCACAGTTGCCGCCGATGACGGTGGTGACGCCGTGCAGAGGCGACGGGCTGGCGGTGGGGTCCCAGAACAGCTGTGCGTCGTAGTGAGTGTGGATGTCGACGAAACCCGGCGCGACGACGAGGCCGGTGGCGTCGATGTCGCGTTTCGCGCTCTCGTCGACCTCGCCGACGGCCACGATGCGTCCGTCGCGGATGCCGATGTCGGCACGCCGTCGCGGAGCACCGGTGCCGTCGACCACGCTTCCACCCATGATGCGGCAGTCGAGCATGGCAACGAGGCTAGTCCGAGCGAACCGGCGACACCTCGAGGACATGGAGGAGCGGCGGCAGCGTGATGTCGCGCTCGAGGCGCAGGCCGGCCCGGGCGAAGAGCGTCTCGAACTGGGCCCGGGTGCGCTCGCGGCCCGCCCCGGTGAGCACGAGCATGAGCAGGTCGAAGGCCCGGGTCAGCTTGTCCTTCTCGCGACCGTCGGCGTCGAGCAGGTTCTCGATGACGAGCAGGCGGGCGCCGGGGGGCATCGCCTCGCGCACGTTGGCGAGGATGGTGACGCACCGCTCGTCGTCCCAGTCGTGGATGACGGCCTGCAGGATGTAGAGGTCGCAGCCGTCGGGGACCGACGCGAAGAAGTCGCCCGCGACCAGCTCGCAGCGATCGCTGACCCCGCGCGCCGAGAGGGCCTCGCGGGCATCGGCGTGGAGCGCGTCCAGCTCGAAAAGGACCCCGTGCGCCGCCGGGTGTCGCCGCAGCACCTCGGCGAGGAGGACGCCGCTGCCACCTCCCACGTCGCACACCCGGCGGGCGGGGCTGAAGTCGTAGCCGTCGACGATGAGCGGCGCCATGATCGCGCCGAGCTGCGCGAGCGCCCGGTTGAACGTGGCACCCGCCTCAGGGTTCACGTGGTTCACGTACTCGAAGTACGGCTTCCCGTGGGCGGCGACGGTCCCGCTCCCACCGGTCATCACCGAGTGGTGCAGCTCGTTCCAGATCTCCCATTCCCACCCGGCTCCGCTGAACCGGACCCACTCGCGCACCGATTCGGGATGATCGGCGCGCAGGACGTCGGAGGTGGCGTTGTTCTCATAGCGCCCGTCGCGCGTGCGACCGAGCAACCCGCACGCCACCAGGAACGCGAGCAGACGATCGAGCGCGTCGCGGTCCGCGCCTACGACCGAGGCGAGCTCGGCCGCGGTGCGGGGCCCGGCGTGCAGGTGATCGGGGATCTGCAGCTCCGCCATGACCGCGAGCGCCTTGCCCTCGATCATCGCGTTGGTGCGCTCGATGACGACGGCGAAGGGCGGTGCCATGCGCGCGTGCGCACGGCCGATCGCGCCGCGCACGGCCAACGCGGGCTTCACGACCCAGACCGGGGGAGGCCTCACGGGGAGAACCGTCCCACACCTGACGAGCCGTCAGCAATGTCGGTAGCATCGCCCGAGAACGACCTCGGAAGATGAGCATGGACCTGCGCTACACCGACGCCGAGCAGCAGTTCCGCGCCGAGCTGCGATCATGGCTGGAGTCGGTGCTCCCGGCGTTGCCATCGAAGCCGGCGATGGACGACTGGCTCGGGCGGCGCGCGTACGACACTCGGTGGCAACGCATGTTGTTCGACGCGGGGTACGCGGGCATCAACTGGCCCAAAGAGTTCGGAGGGCGCGGGGCGTCGCCCACCGAACAGCTCATCTTCCTGGAGGAGAGCGAGCGCGCCCGCGCGCCGTACGTCGGCGTGAACTTCGTCGGTCTGCTCCACGCCGGGCCCACGCTCATCGCCGAGGCGAGCCCCGAGCAACAGGAGCAGCACCTGCCGGCGATCCTCAAGGGCGACGAGGTCTGGTGCCAGGGCTTCTCCGAGCCGGGCGCGGGCTCCGACCTCGCAGCTTTACGCACGCGCGCGGTGCGCGACGGCGACGACTACGTGGTCTCCGGTCAGAAGATATGGACATCACACGCCGAGGTCGCCGACTGGTGCGAGCTGCTGGTGCGCACCGACCCCGAGGCACCGAAGCACCGGGGCATCACGTGGCTCATCCTCCCGATGGACGCGCCGGGCATCGAGGTGCGGCCGCTGCGGACGATCTACGGCACCGCCGAGTTCAGCGAGATGTTCCTCGACGAGGTGCGCGTCCCGGTGGCCAATCGGGTGGGCGCGGAGAACGACGGCTGGCGCATCGCCATGGTGACGTTCAGCTTCGAGCGGGGGACCGCGTTCGTCAGCGAGATGCTCCATACCCATGAGCTGCTCGACGACCTCGTGACCACGGCGAAGGCGGGCGGCGCGTGGGACGACGCCGGCATCCGCCGCGAGATCGGGCACCTCGCGGCCGACCTCGACGCGCTGTGGGCACTCACCCGGCGCAACGTCTCGCAGGCCGCGCGCACGGGCGTCCCCGGGGTGGGCGGATCGGTGTTCAAGCTGCACTACTCGGAGATGCGCCACCGCCTGGGCGACCTCGCCATGCGACTGGTTGATCGCGGCGATCTCTCGTTCACCGACAAGCAGGTCGTGGGCATGGTGCACGCCCTGTCGCTCACCATCGCCGCGGGGACGTCGCAGATACAGCGCAACATCGTCGGCGAGCGCATCCTCGGGCTCCCCAAGGGATAGCGGGCGCGGGGACGGATCCGCGTGGCGCCGGCGAAGAAGCAGCCTGCGAAGAAGCAGCCTGCAAAGAAGCAGACAGCAAAGAATCAGACAGCGAAGAGCAGGGCTTCCGAGTCGGAGCCGTCCAAGCTGGCGGCGTACCGGGCGAAGCGCGACTTCGGGCAGACCCCGGAGCCGGGTGGTGGCTCCGAGGCGCCCGACCTCGGGCCCAACGGGCGCCGGTTCGTGGTCCAACGGCACCGGGCCCGGCGCCTCCACTACGACTTCCGGCTCGAGGTCGACGGCGTCCTGGCCAGCTGGGCGGTGCCGAAGGGCCCGACGCTCGACCCGTCCGCCCGCCTGCTCGCGGTCCACGTCGAGGACCATCCGATCGAGTACTTCGACTTCGAGGGCGTGATACCCAGGGGCGAGTACGGCGGCGGCGACGTGATCGTGTGGGACTGGGGTACGTGGGAGCCGTCGAACACGACGGACCCGGCCGCGGCGATCGCGGCCGGCGAGCTCCACCTCGATCTGCAGGGCGAGAAGCTGGCCGGACGGCTCGTGCTGATCCGTCGCGACAGAGCGGGCTCGGGCAAGGAGCAATGGCTGCTGCTGCACAAGCGCGACGAGCACGCGGTGGCCGGCTGGAGCCCGGAGGACCATCCGCGCTCGGTGAAGACGGGCCGCACGAACGACGAGGTCGCGGCCGCGCCCGACGCGCTGTGGCGGAGCGACCTGCCGGCCGCGGACGCCAAGCTCGCCGTGCGTTGGCAACCGGTCACCGACGCCGAGCTCGCGGCGCTGGACGCGCTGGGCACACACGGCGTCTGGGACCTGCAGGGGCACGAGCTGTCGCTCACCAACCTCGACAAGGTGCTGTTCCCGGGCCGCGACGACCGGTCGCCCGTGACCAAGCGCGACCTCGTCCGCTACCACGCGCGGATCGCACCCGTGATGCTGCCGTACCTGGTCGACCGGCCCGTGAACCTGCACCGCTACCCGAACGGCGTCGACCGTCCCGGCTTCTGGCACAAGGAGGTGCCCAGCCACGCGCCGGACTGGCTTCAGCGGTGGCGCAACCCCGACGCTGACCCAGGCGAGACCGAGTGGTACGCGATCGTCGACAGTCCCGCGGCGCTGGCGTGGATGGCCAACTACGGCGCGGTCGAGCTCCATCCGTGGACGTCGCGCATCGGCGACGTCCGTCGACCCACCTGGGCGTTCATCGACATCGACCCGGGCCTCGACACCACCTTCGACGAGGTGTTGGCGCTGGCGCGCCTCTTCCGGACGGCGCTCGAGCACCTCGGCGTGCGCGGGCTGCCGAAGGTGACCGGTCAGCGCGGCGTCCAGATCTGGGTGCCTGTCGTCGACCACTACACCTTCGGCGAGACGAGGGCATGGGTCGAGACGGTGTCACGCGCGGTGGGGGCGACCGTGCCCGATCTCGTCAGCTGGGCATGGGTCAAGAAGGAGCGTGGCGGCCTGGCCCGCCTCGACTACACGCAGAACGCCATCAACAAGACGCTCGTCGCGCCGTACAGCGCCCGGCCCGCCTCCGGCGCACCGGTCTCGGTGCCGCTCGAGTGGGACGAGCTCGACGACCCCGAGCTGCGCCCCGACCGCTGGACCGTCGACACCGTGCTGGAACGCGTCGCCTCCGTCGGTGACCCGTTCGCTCAGCTGCTGGATCGCCCCCAGCCGCTGCCGTCGCTGTAGCGGCGCAAGACCCTGCGCCTGCTCGACGCGGGGTCTGCTCTCGGTGCGTAGTCTTCGGCGTCATGTCGCGACGGGGTCGTGTCACTCCGCGGTGGTGTGCGTTGCCCGAGGAGCGCTGAACGCATGGACTTCGAGCTCAGCGCCGACCAGCAGGCGCTGCAGGAGGGTGTGCGCAAGCTCTGTGAGGGGCGCTTCCCGATGGCGCGCGTGCGCGCGCTCGTCGACGCCGGTGGTGTCGACCGCGCGCTCTGGGGTGAGCTGGCCGAGGCGGGAGTGTTCTCGCTGCGCCTGCCCGAGCGCGACGGTGGCGTCGGGTTGGGCCATGCCGAGGCCGTCCTCGTGTTCGAGGAGCTGGGCCGCGCGCTCGTGCCCGGGCCCCTCGCGGGAACCCACCTGGCCGCGGGGCTGGTCGACGCGGCGGTGGTCGGTGTGGTCGAACGGGAACGCGAGGTTGTGATCGGGCACCTCGACGCGCTCGACATCGTCGTCGCGATCGACGACGCGGGGCTGTGGGCGATCGAGCCGTCGACGTTCGACGCGGAGCCGATCGCCGACCCCCTCGACCCTCTGACGCCGGTGCACCGCGTCGACGGCCTGCCGCGCGGCGCGCCGCTGGCGGACGCGGAGGAGGCTGCCCGCTGGCGACGCGCGGGGGCCGCGCTCGTGGCGGCGCAGATGCTGGGCTTCGCAGAGGCCACGACCGACCTTGCCGTCGCGTACGCCAAGGAGCGCCAGCAGTTCGACCGTCCGATCGGCTCGTTCCAGGCCGTGAAGCACCTGCTGGCCGACATGGTCGTGCGGGCCGAGGTGGCGCGCGCCGCGGTCTACGCCGCAGGCGTCACGCTCGACGACGCGCTCGTCGGCGACGCGGCGCGCGCCGTCGCCACGGCCAAGCTCATGGCGGGCGAGGCCGCCCGTCAGAACGGCAAGGCGTGCGTGCAGGTGCACGGCGGCATGGGCTTCACGTGGGAAGTCGACGCCCACCTCTACCTGAAGCGGGCGTGGGTGCTCGACGCCGCATTCGGCTCGGTCGACGACCACGCGCTGGCGATCGCCGACCGGTTGTGAGTGGTTCACCGGAGGTGAGTGGCGACATGGGCGGTGTCATGGGTGACGAGATGGACGGCAGGGTCGTGATCGTCACCGGCGGCAACCGCGGCGTCGGCAAGGTGATCGCGCGGCGCTTCCTGGAGGAGGGGGCCAGGGTGACCACCTGCTCGCGCGGCGAGTACGACGAACCGCCGGCGGCCGAGGGCGTGGAGGGCGCGGAGGGGCGGGTCATCCACGTGCCGTGCGACGTCCGCAACCTCGAGCAGATCGACGACGTCGTCGGTCGGACGCTCGACGCGTTCGGTCGCCTCGACGTCCTCGTCAACAATGCCGGTGGCTCCCCGGTGGCACCCACCGGGCCCACCTCACCCCGCTTCCACGCGTCGGTGATCGCCATCAACCTCGTCGGCCCGCTGTGGTTCAGCCAGCGGGCCAACGCGGTGATGCAGGAGCAGGACTCGGGTGGGGCGATCGTGAACATCTCGAGCATGGCGTCGGTGACCGCGTCGCCCGGGCTCGTCGCGTACGGCGCGGCCAAGGCCGGGCTCAACCACTTCACCCGATCGCTCGCGGTCGAGTGGGGCCCCAAGGTGCGCGTTAACTGCATCGCACTGGGCACGATCCAGACCGAGGCGCTCGACGCCGTCATCTTCTCGAACGACGAGAAGACGAAGATGCGCTTCGAGCGCGCCAACCCGCTGCGGCGCATCGGCACGCCCGAGGAGATCGCCAACACCTGCATCTTCCTTGCGGGCGGTCGCGCCGCCTACGTCAACGGCGCCACCATCTGGGCCGACGGCGGAGGCTCTCGGGTCAGCTGAGCGCGGCCGTCACGGTGGTGGCGGTTCGATCGTCGTCGTCGTGGTGGTGGTGGTCGTCGTCGTCGTGCTCGAGGTCGTGCTCGTCGTCGTGGTGCTCGCCGGATCTCCGTCCGCATCGTCCACCGTGGGCGCGGTGGTCGCAGTTTCGGCGCCCACGGCGCGCCGCGCGTCTTGCGTCGTCGTGGTCGGCGGCGATGCGGTCGCCGTGGTCGGCGGGGCCGGCGACGGGCCGCGCTCGGTGACCTCGGACGGTGCGCGTGCCGTCGCCGCGTGGGCCGGCCCCGGCTGGGTCGTGGGCGAGGCGGGCGTGGTGCGCGCGGTGAGCGACACCTCGTTGCCGCGCTCCGCGAGATGGAGGGCGAGGAAGCCGGCCGCAACGACACCCAGGGCGAGCAGCGCGAGCTCGGCCCGCCGCACCTCGCGACGCAGCCGCAGGCGGAACGGTTGCCCCCGGTGGGGATCGGGAGGGAGGGAGTCGGCGGCCATTTCTCTTCGAGTCGGCGTGTCTTCGAGTCGGCGTGTCTTCGACTCAGCGGCCGAGACGCCCGACATGACGTGCGGTCAGCCCACCCGTCTCGCGCAGCCATCCTAGGGTGTCGGCGACCGTCTCCTCGACCGGCCGGAACGCGACCCCGAGCTCGTCGGTGGTGCGCCGGTTGTCGCACGGGACGCCGCCCGTCAACGTGACCATGGCCTCGTGGGTGAGAGGCAACGAGATGGGCGCGATGCGCTGGACGAGGTCGCTCAACGCGCCGATGGCGCGCATCGTGGGCGCGGGGACCGGCACGCTCAGTAGGCGACGACCCGTGAGTGTGCGCAGGATCTCGACCAGGCGCGGCAGGGTCACGAGCTCGCCCCCCGCCATGTAGCGGCGGGCGCCCCGCCCGCGTTCGAAGCAGGCCGCGTGCACCGCGCCCAGGTCGCGTGCGTCGACGACCGGCATCCCTCCGGTCGTCACCGGGATGACCCCGGACTTCAGGAAGTCGACCACGATCCGCACCTGGTCGCCCCGGGTGGGGTCGTCGGGCCCCCACACCGCGCCCGGGTAGGTTGTGACGACCGGAGCGCCGTCCGCCTGCATGGCCCGCGCCACCCGCTCGGCATCGGCTTTGGAGCGCGCGTAGAGGCCGGTGGGGTGACCGGGCTCGTCGTCGGGGCCCAGCACCGGGCCCGCGGGTGGCAGCAGCGCGGACACGCTCGACACGTGCACGATCGGGTCGAGCCCGAGGCGCCGGGCACTCCCGAGCACCAACTCGGTGGCGCGCACGTTGGTTGCGGCGATCTCGTCGTCACGCCGCCGGTCGAGGGTGAAGACCGCGGCCGCGTGCAGGACGCCTTCGCAGCCGTCGAGGGCGCGTTCGACCATCGGCGCGTCGGTGACGTCGCCGACCACCGCATCGACGGCGCCCGCCACGCCGAGCGGCCCGAGCGCGTGCTCGACCCGCGCCGGGTCGCGCACGAGCACGCGCACGTCGTGGCCTCGTCCGACGAGGGCGGCGACGGTGTGACTCCCGACGAACCCCGTCCCGCCGGTGACGAGGACCTTCAAGCGGATCGCGGCAGGCGCGAGTGCCGACGTGTCGCCCGCCCGGCCGGCGCCGCCGCGCTCACAGCACCAGCTCGGCCATGGTTCGCATGGTGTCGAGGTTGCCGCCCCCGATGAGCATGGTCGTGACCATCGAGGCCTTCCAGACCTCCAGCTCGTCGCGGATCTTGTCCCGGGGGCCGATGAGGTTCATCTCCTCCACCATGCTCGTGGGCACGGCGGCCGCGGCTTCGTCCTTGCGGCCCTCCAGGTACAGCTGCTGGATCTTGTGGGCCTCGCCCTCGTAGCCGAGCCGGCAGAACACGTCGAAGTGGAAGTTCATGTCGCGCGCACCCATCCCGCCCACGTAGAGGGCGAGCACGGGGCGCAGCGAGTCGGCCGCGGCCTCGACGTCGTCGTCGATGACGACGGTGACGGTCGGCAGCACCTCGAAGTCGGCGGCCGAGCGGCGGGCGCCGGGGCGGTGAAAGCCTTCCTGCAACGAGTCGGCGTAGAGGTGCTCGTGCCGAGCCGAGAAGAAGAGCGGGAACCACCCGTCGGCGATCTCGGCGGCGAGCGCGACGTTCTTCGGCCCCTCGGCGCCGAGGATGATCGGCACGTCGGCGCGCAGCGGATGGGTGATGGGCTTCAACGGCTTCCCGAGGCCGAGGCCGCCGGGATGGGGGAGCGGGTAGTGGGGCCCCGGGCTGGTGACGCGGTCCTCACGCGCGAGCACCTGACGGATGATCGACACGTACTCACGCGTGCGCGCCAGCGGCTTCGGAAAGGGTTGTCCGTACCATCCCTCGACGACTTGAGGTCCGGAGACGCCGAGTCCGAGCACGAAGCGGCCGTTGCTCAGGTGGTCCATCGTGAGCGCCGCCATCGCGGTGGCCGTCGGCGTGCGCGCCGAGAGCTGTGCGAGGTTGGTGCCGAGGCGCAGCCGGGTCGAGGCCGAGCCCCACCACGCGAGTGGCGTCAGCGCGTCGGAACCCCAGGACTCGGCCGTCCAGATCGAGTCGAACCCGAGCCGCTCCGCTTCGGCGATGGCGCCGGGGGCCCACGGCGGGGGCGCCGCGCCCCAGTACCCGATGTGCATGCCGAGCTTCACGAGCGCCTCCTCATTTGCGGCAGTCTCATTGCGGGGTCCGCCGCCACCGGATTAGAACGGATTCTAATGAACGACACCAAGTCGTGAACGCGCTCGACGGCTACAGCGCGCTCGTCACCGGCGGCGGCAGCGGCATCGGCCTGGCGTCGGCGCGTCGGTTGGCTGCGGACGGTGCCACGGTCACCATCTGCGGACGCACCGAGGCGCGCCTCCGAGCGGCCGCCGACGGCACGACGCTGCGCTGGCGCGTGTGCGATGTCACCGACGAGGAGCAGGTGCAGACGGCCGTGGCCGCGGCGGCCGAGCCCCTGGGCGCGCTGAACGTGGCGGTGGCGTGCGCGGGAGGGTCCGAGCACCTCGGGCCGCTCGTCCTCGCCGACGTGGACGCCTTTCGCCGCACCGTCGACCTCAACGTCACGGGCACCTTCCTCACCCTGAAGCACGCCGCGCCGGTGATGGTGCGCAGCGGCGGCGGCGCGTTCATCGGTGTCTCGTCGATCGCCGCCGCGCTGACCCATCGCTACCTCGGCGCTTACTGCGTCGGGAAGGCCGGCATCGAGATGCTCGTGCGCGTCGCGGCCGACGAGCTGGGGCCGTCGAAGGTCCGCGTGAACTGCGTGCGGCCCGGGCTGATCGACACCGACATGGTGGCGGGGATCACCGCCGGCGGACCGGTGCTCGACGACTACCTCGCGCAGACGCCGGTGAGCCGGGTCGGCACGGTCGACGACGTCGCCGCCGCGGTGCGCTATCTCGCCGGGCCCGAGTCGACGTGGGTCACCGGCCAGGTGATCGGCGTCGACGGCGGGATGACCCTGCGGCGGGGCCCGGACTACACGCCGTTCACGGAGCCGTTGTTCGGGGCCGAAGCGCTGCGGGGCGCCCTTCCCGATCGGGTCATGCCCGAAGCCGTACGCGAATGAGGCGCCTCAGCCTCCGACCGAGCTGGGCAGCCCCAGCTGCCGGGCCAGCAGCGTCGTGACGATGTTGTTCGTGCCCATGTCGGTGTCGGGCGGGAGCAGCTCGAAGGCAACAGCCATCGCGATGACGCGGATCATGACCACCGCGAAGCGGAAGCCGGCGAACACCCCGTAGTAGTCGAGGTGCTCCGCCGGCCGCCCCATCAGCTGCTCGTAGCGGGCGACCGTGTCGGTGTGGCTCGGAAAGCCCTCGAGGCGATCGACGCCGACGCCCTCGCTGTGGTGCCGGTCGAGGAAGAGCCACCAGGCCAGGTCCTGCTCCCATGGTCCGAGGGTGACCATCTCCCAGTCCAGCACGGCCACGCACCGGTGGCCGTCGAAGATCATGTTGCCGATGCGCGAGTCGCCCCAGCACAGCCCGGCCGGCCCGTCGGGGTGCGGCCGGTTGGCCCGCAACCACTCGAAGGCCGCTTCGGTGACCGGCTGCGGACGCCCCTCGGCCGCCCACTCGAGGTACTCGCCGTAGTAGTCGAGCTGCTGCTCGATGCCGGGCTGCCCGCGCGTCGCGTCATCGAGGAAGTCGAGGCCGAGCGCGCGCCAGTCGACATGGTGGATCCGCGCCATCTGTTCGATCCCGCTCCACCACATCGCCCTGCGGTCGTCGGGCGCGATCCCGGTCACCCAACCTTCCGTGTGGTACGGCGGGTTGTCCTCGGGGATGCGGCCGTCGATCTTCTGCATCACGAAGAACGGCGCGCCGAGCACCGACTCGTCGCTCTCGTAGCCGACGACCGGCGGCACGAGCACGTCGCTCTGGCGGCCCAGGGCCTCCATCACCCGGTACTGCTCCTCGAACACCGACTCGAGGAAGATCGTGTAGGCGGTGGGCTTGACGCGCGCCACCATGCCCTGCCGGTGCCGCTCGCCCTCCGCGATCCACTCGGCGTCGAACAGCAGCGTCTCGTTCGAGAACCCGGTGAACGCGGGCCCGGTGATGTCGGACAACGTCACGTCGCGGGCGCCGAGCCGGTCGGCGAGCCATCTCGAGAGCGCGCCGCGGGCGACCTCGAGATCGCGTTGCTGGGGGACGGGCATGCGCGAACCGTAGTGGTTCAGCGCCCTGCCGGCGGAGGTCGGGTCAACGCCGGATCGTCGCCGACCAGGCGGTCTGGAAGTAGCGCTCGGGCACGGGAGGCGCCGCCGAAAGGCACCAGACGGCGTGGACCGAGCCGTCGGACCCGGCCGCGACGCCCATGTAATCGCCCAGGAAGTATCCGCGCGACCGGGCGGCGTAGCGCAGGTCGGCGGCGGGCCCGAGCACCAGCTCCCCGTTGAAGCTCCGGCCGTCGTCGGGCGAGGGGACGAAGCGCTCGTCCACGAACAGCGACGGGCCGTCCCGGTTGGAGCGGGTGCGGTAGGTGACGAACACCCGCCCGCCACGCGCCGCCACGTCGGGCGTGAAGTTGTCGCGAAGCTGGAGTGCCGACTCAGCGTTGACGCGGCCCAGGAACAACCATGACCGCCCTCCGTTGACGGAGCGGGTGATGACGACGTCGTTGAGCCCGTCGGTGCGGAAGCGCACGTCCTGCCACACCGCGAAGAGGTGGCCGGTCAGGGGGTCGACGGTGACCGACGGCAGGCCGCCGGTTCGCATGTCCGCCGGCTCGCTCGGCGTGGCGTGGTCGATGAGCACGTGGTCGGTGAAGGTGGCCCCGCCGTCGTGCGACGTCTTGGCCACGAGCCGGATGCCGTCGGCCGCGAGCCGGTAGTACACGTTGGTGAGGTCACCATTGGGCTGCACGACCGGTTGGGCGCCGATGGTGTCGGCGTGCCCGTCGGTCACGTGGACGAGTGGCCCCCAGTGCGCGCCGCCGTCGTCGGACCAGCGGAGCAGCTGCGGCGCGCCTTTGGCGGTGCTGCGGTCCCACACCGAGTAGACGCGGCCGCGGTGGGGGCTCATGGGCGACGTGTCCACCGTCATCCAGTTCTTGTCGTTGAACCCCTCGCACCCGTCCTCCTGCACGATGAAGGGGTCGGTCCACGTGAAGCCGCCGTCGTCGGAACGTTGTACGGCCACTCCGTTGTCGCAGCTGCCGGCGTTGAGGACGAGCGTCTGGATGTAGACCCTGCCACCCGCGGCGAACGCCACGACGGGGTCGGAAGCCCGGCCCCACCGGCCGCCCACCGCAGTGGTGAGGTGGGGGAGGTTGCCGTGGCGCCAGGTGACGCCTCCGTCGTGCGAGGTGGCGAAGCCGGGGTCGACCGAGCCGCCGTCTGCGAAGCGGCCCTGCTGGAACGTGGCGACGACCACGCGGGGGTCGAGCGGGCTGACCGCGATGTCGGGCTCGATCTGCGTGTCGGGCTCGGAACCGGCCTGCGGCGGCGACGTGTCCCGGGCGATGCGGCCGACGCTCGTGACGGTCTGGAAGGACGCGACGGTGCTCGCGGTGCCAGGCTCGGCCGGTGTCGACGGGAGTGGCGCGGCTGCGGCGCGGGGGGCGGCGTTGGCGCGAAGGAGCGCGTGGAACGCGGCGTCGCGCGCGCGCGCGTGGTCGCGGGCGGGCGACCAGCCGTTGCTGAAGGCTCCCGCGGACGCGGGCGCGACGACGACCGCAGCTGCGATCGCCATGACGACGCGACGGGCGATTGGCATGGGTCCCCCTTCCCGGCCTGTGACGCGTGTCTAGCCCACAGTGACGAAACTCGCGGGATTTCGAGCGGACGTCTAGACGGGCGGGGCGCAGAATTTGTAAAATCGACCCCGCCTTCAACAGTGAGGGTCCGTTCTAGCGCTCGACGTTCACGGGTCGAGCGGATGAGAGCGAGCGATGCGCGAGAGTCCTGACGTGCTCGATCAGTCGCGCCGGGAGGCCCGCCTCTCCCACGGCGACTTGTGGCTCCGGTACTTCGAGTTGGGTGGGAGGCGCACGCCACTCGAAGTGGAGGCGTACCTCTATGGCGCGCTGCTGCCCACCACCCACGACCGCGATCTGATCGTGGGTGCGCTCAACGAACGCTTCACCGAGTTGGGACGCGGCCAGGCGATCCCGTCCTCGGACGACTAGAACACCGTCCGTCGCCCCGCGCCCGGCCGCCGAGACTGCGGCGAACATACGGCCGATTCCGTAGCTCCGGGTACGGTGGGGCCCGTCCTTGCCACGATGTGTGGCGTTGTTACCGTGGCCCGTATGGCCTCCGGCGCACGACGACTGGCAGCTGCGACAACGGCGAACCGACGCGCCTCCTTCAGCACCGCGAGCCGTCCATGAGCGTCCTGGCGCCCGACCGTCGGGTGTTCCACTCGCCTGCGGGCTTCGTGCACCGACGCGATCGCCTCATGGTCGGCACGGTCGCAGCAGGCGTCGCCCTCCTGCCCCTCCTGCGTCCCAAGGGACCGGGGCACATGGCACCCGCCGACGTCGTCATGGCCGCGGCCCTGGTGGTCACGCTGCTGTGGGCGAGCGCCACGCGGGAGCGCCTGCGCGTGCCCTACGTGGTGCCGGTGGGCGGGTTGGTCATCACCGGGTGCGTGGCTGCGATGTTCAGCATCTCGCCGAGCGCGGGCGCTCTGGCCGTGGGCCAGGATGTCTTCCTCCTCGCGTGGTGTGCGGCGGTGGTGAACGCGTGTCGGACGCCGGCGGGGCTGTCGGTGATCTTGCGCACGTGGGCCTGGAGCGCGGTCGGGTGGGCCACCCTCCTGCTCGGCGCCGTCGCCACCCACCACCGCGCGCTGGCGGGGATCAACCCCACGACGGGCGGGCGCGCCGAGCTCAACTTCGACAACCCGAACATGGCCGCCAACTACTTCTTCATCTCGCTGTTCATCCTGATCGCGGCGCGCTGTCCGACGAACCGCAGGCTCCGCGTCGGCGCGGGCCTGATGATCTTCGGCGCGTTGGTGCTGACGGGTTCCAATGCCGCGCTGTTGGGCCTTCCCTTGGCGGGGCTGGCGGCGGGCTTCGTCGTGATCCGCCGGCGTGCCGACTCCGTCGTCGCCCTCGCCGTCGTGCTGATGGTCCTGGTGGTCGGGGGCGCCGGAGGCCTCCTCCTCAAGCAGCGGTTCGCGCCCAACGTGCAACACTCTCAGAACTCTCTGCTGCGCTATTCGGTGGCCCGCAGCTCCCGTAGCGCCACCAAACGACAGTCGCTCTTCAAGTCGGAGTTCCAGCTCTTCCTGACCGGCAGCCTGTTGGGCCGCGGGCCGGGCACCACCATCCTCACATTGGGCGCCGACGCAGCGGCGACGGTCAAGACGGCCCACGACGACTACCTGGCCACCCTGGTCGAGCGGGGCGCCCTCGGAGAGGTCGCGCTGCTGCTGCTCATCGGCGCGGTCGCAGTGCGTGCCGCCAGCATCGACCCGCGGCGTCTGTCGAACGAGGTCAGGCTCGTCATCCCGGAAACCGCGCCGCTCATCGGCGCGCTCGTGGCCATGGCCGTGACCGCAGGCACCCACGAAGTGCTGCACTACCGTCACCTCTGGGTCCTGCTGGGCATCGTCGCTGCGCTCTACACGGTTGCCGACAAGCGATCGCCGTTCGCGGACCGAGCTGTTGGCAGTGCATCCGACGGGGTGCAGCTCTCGCTTCCGGAGAGTTGAGCGCGTACGCGAGTGACCACGGCGGGCACCTCCTCCGGCTCGAATCGCCGTCGTGTCGTGGCCGCTGCAACCGTCGCGGTCGCGGGCTTCGTGCTGATGGCGGTGCTTCTGGGGCGGAGCGGGACTCCCGGAGGATCGACCAGACCCAAACGCGCCCCCCTCGTGGCGACCCCGACGACATTACGGCCCGCGACCGGCAACTCCTCACAATCCCCTGGCGATCCAACTGACAACTGCGCACGGAAGGCTCAGGCGACGCCGCTTCCCGCGGGGACGAACTTGACGCACCAATGGAAACAGGCAGCGCCGCGGCCCGACGTGGCGTACACCCTCGACAAGGTCACGTCTGTCGCCTATCCGTACCTACTGGCCGGGAACGAAAGCGTCTTCGCGATCGGCACGAGGTCCCCGGCCGTAGGTGATTGCGTCATCGGTGGCGACGCGCAAGGCCAGCTGGCGGACGGGGTCACGTGGGAGGAGGCACATGCCCGCTACAACGGCGCCTGCCTCCGCTACATCGGCAAGGGGTCGATCGACATCCACAACTTGCGGTGCGACAACGTCGAGGACGGCGTGCGGCCGGAGGAGACGGTGCGGAATGCCAACGACGCCACGCTCAACATCAGCGGTACGTACTTCACCCGCATCCGCGACGATTGCATCGAGAACGACTTCGTGATCGGCGGCATCCTCGCCGACAATCTGTGGGAGCAGTGCAACACCGGGGTTTCGGAGCGGCCGCCGTCGAAGGCAACTGACTTCTCGAGCCCCAAGAGTGAGAGCTTGACGCTGGATCACATGCTCATCGGCCTCTACGTCACCCCGCATCGGGCAGGCCCCGGTGAGAACGCGCTGTTCAAATGGAGCTCCAGCGGCAACACCCTCGTCATCAGGTGCTCGGTGTTCAAGGTGGACGCGCGGTCGCTCAACGGAGCCGACGCGATGTCGTTCCCGCCCGGGACGACGATCGACGACCGCGCCTGTCCGGCCGATCCGACCACGCTGGTGTGGCTCGGTGGCGGGACCTACCCCGGGCGGCTGCCCGCCGGCGTCAGGGTGGTCTCCACGGCGAGTACGTGGGATCGCGCGGTAGCTGCCTGGAAATGCCGGCACGGCTACCAGGCGAGCGGGTGTTGACGGCGCGGGGGCTAGGACACCGCGTACGGGCGGGGCGCCGACTCCCTGCGGGCCTTGGTGAACTGCACCGGCATGTGCTTGATGCCGTTGATGAAGTTGGACCGGAGGCGCTGCACCGGGCCTGAAGGCTGCATGTCGGGGAGCCGGCGGATCAACTCCTCGAACATGACGCGGATCTCCAGCCGGGCGAGGTTGGCCCCGAGGCAGAAGTGCGGGCCCCCTCCGCCGAAGGCGACGTGCTCGTTCGGCGTGCGACCGATGTCGAAGCGGTACGGGTCGTCGAACACGTCCTCGTCGCGGTTGGCCGAGATGTAGAAGATCACGACCTTGTCGCCTTCGGCGATGCGCTGGCCGCGGATCTCGGTGTCGCGCTGCGCGGTGCGACGGAAGTGCATGACAGGTGTGCCCCAGCGGAGCATCTCGTCGACCGCGTGCGGGATGAGCGAGGGGTCGGCGATCAACCGGGCCCGTTGGTCGGGGTGATCCATCAGCGCCAGCTGGCCGTGGGCGATGAGGTTGCGCGTCGTCTCGTTTCCCGCGACCGCGAGCAGCAGGAAGAAGAGGTCGAACTCCAGCTCGGTGAGGCGGTCGCCGTCGATCTCGGCCTGCAGCAGCACGCTAATGATGTCGTCGTCGGGGTTGGCGCGCTTCTTGGCGGCGAGCTGGTTGGCATAGGCGTAGAGCTCGGCCGACGCCTCGAACGCGGCCTCGGGGCTGCCCTGGTACTCGGGGTCGTCGGCCCCGATCATGCGATTGCTCCAATCGAACACGAGGTGCCGGTCCTCCTGAGGCACGCCCATGACCTCGGCGATCACCTGCAGCGGGAGCTCGGCGGCGATGTCGGTGACGAAGTCGCACTCGCCCTGCTCACTGACGTTGTCGATCATCGCGTTGACGTACGCGCGTGCCCGCTCCTCGAGCTGACCGACCATGCGGGGAGTGAACCCCTTGTTCACGAGCAGCCGGTAGCGCGTGTGCATGGGGGGGTCCATGTTGAGCATCATCAGCCGTTGTTGCGAGAGTGACTCTTCGTCCTGCTCGATGATCAGCGCCGACCCGCGCGCCGACGAGAACAGCTCGTTGTCGCGGTTCACGAGAACCACGTCGTCGTAGCGGGTCAAGGCCCAGAAGCCCGGCCCGTCGGGATCGAGATGCCAGTGAACGGGTGCCTCGCGACGGAGGACCTCGTACATCTCGTGGGGAACGCCATCGACGTAGTTGTCGCGATCGAGGAGGTCGACATCCTTCAGGTCCACGGCCCGACAGTACCGATTTTTCTGACCCTGTGTCAGCTTCCTGCGCCCGCCTAGTGTGCGGACCAAATGACCGCTTATGACGAGATGGGCCTCTTCCGCGAGAACGCCGACGAGGTCGGCCTGCCGTGGTCCGGGCCCCCCACGGTGGAGCGCCGCTCCGTGCCCGTCGACGGGAAGCGGCAGGTGAGCGCGCTGGTGTGGGGCGGCCTGCCGCCGGAGGCCGTCCTGCTCCACGGGGGCGCGCAGAACGCGCACACGTGGGACACCGTCGCGCTCGCCTTCGGTCGCCCGCTGGTGGCCATCGACCTCCCGGGCCACGGGCATTCCGACTGGCGCGACGACCACGACTACTGGCCCGCAACCCTCGCCGACGACGTGGCCGTCGCGATGAACGCGCTCGCGCCCGATGCCGCGATGGTCGTCGGCATGTCGCTCGGCGGGCTCACCGCCTGGTGCCTCGCGGCCCAGCATCCCGAGCTCGTGCGGCGGCTGGTCGTCGTCGACGTCACGCCTGGGACCGACGAGGCGAAGGCCGAGCCGATTCGGGCGTTCGTCTCCGGGCCCGAGCGCTTCGAGAGCTTCGATGAGATCCTCGAGCGCACCGTGCAGTTCAACCCGACCCGCTCGGTGTCGTCGTTGCGCCGCGGCATCCTGCACAACGCGCGCGAGCTCCCCGACGGCGGCTGGAGCTGGCGTTACGACCCGATGCGCAACTGGTCGGAGAGCAAGGGCATGCCGTCGTTCTCACCGCTCTGGTCCGCGGTCGACGCGGTCGAGGCCCCGCTGCTGCTCGTGCGCGGCGGCGCGTCGGGCGTCGTCGGTGACGAGGACGTCGAGGAGCTCCTGCGGCGGCGGCCCGCGGCCACCGTGGTCACCGTCGACGGCGCGGGCCACTCCATCCAGGGGGACAAGCCGCTCGAGCTGGCGCGCGTGCTGCTGGACTTCCTCACCGGCTGACGGCGGTTCGCGCCGCGAAGACACCCAGCACAAATCTCGAGGGACTTGCTTGCGTCTTGTCGCTGGGGCCTGCTAGCATCGAACATACGTTCGTTTCCCCGTGAGCTGTAGCCCCGGACGTTGGAGTTCTCATGCGTCTGCAGGAGATGGAAGCGGAGTTGCGCGAGTTCGTGGCTGCCCTCGAGCCCGAGACGCTGCCTGCCGAGGCGGCGGCGGGTCTGGTCGACACCTTCGCCACCATCGAGAAGCTGGGTGCCGCGGGCAAGGCGCTAGCGGCGCGGCGGGTGGCCGCCTCCAACCTCTGGCGGGGCGCGGGTGAGCGCTCCGCCGCCCACTGGCTGGCGCCGGGCGGGCTCGTCGGTGGGCGCCGCGATGGCTACGCTCGAGACCGCGGCGCGTTTGGGTGAGCTGCCGGCGGTGGACGCGGCGATGCGGGCGGGCGAGCTG
>VAWU01000051.1 GCA_005888325.1 Actinomycetota bacterium | reverse complement strand
CACCCGCACCTCGCCAGTGGTCGGACTCGGCCACCCTTCGGGCGGCCAGCGCCTTGCCCGCAGCCACCAGCTTCTCCATGGACACGAACGCGTCGACGAATGCGACAGCCGCGTCGACCTACAGCGCCTCGGGGTCGAGGCCGGCCACGAAGTCACGCAACGCCGCTTCCATCTCCTGCAGACGCATGACCTACTCCACGTCCAGGGCTGCAGCTCACGGGGAAGCGAACGTATGTTCGATGGTAGCAGGCCCCACCGACAAGCGGCAAGCACCAATCGAAGATTTTTCGTCCTACGCGGGACGCGCGCCCTTGCTGATCCAGAACTCGTTGAGCGACTGCTGCACCTTGAGGTACCAGATGATGTTGCCGATCAGCGGCAACAGGAACCAGAGGCCCCAGAGCGGGGTGACCGGGCTCTGGCGACCATCGCGTTCGTACATGTTCTTGATCTCGTTCGGGATCGTGAACATGAGGACGATCGAGAGAATGATGTAGACGACGACGCCGAGCACGCCGCCGAGGCCGTCGCCGGTGTACTTCTTGAGGTCCTCGCTGGTGCGGTAGGTCCAGAGCGCGCCCCAGATCCCGAACGTGACGATGGTGAGCAGGATGACGAGACCGGGGCTGTAGTAGACGCCACCGACGGCCTCGGGCACGACACCGACCGGCGGTTGGTAGCCGCCGGGCGGCGGTGGAGGCGGCGGTGGGGGAGGGGGAGGCTGCGGTATGTCACTCATGGCGCGAACGTAGCCGCACGGACCTCGGGCTTCCCGGGGCCGGCCGTGAGCCGGTGCAGCCGGCGGAGCGGCCGCGGGGCCCACCAGTTGCGGTCGCCCATCAGCTTCATGGCGGCCGGCACGAGCAGGGTGCGGACGAAGGTGGCGTCGATCACGACCGCCACCGCCAGGCCCAGCCCGAGCTCCTTGACCACGAGGAAGCCCCCGGTCGCGAAGCCCGCGAACACCACGACGATGAGCAGGGCGGCCGAGGTGATGATGCGGCCGGTGTGCTGCAGCCCCTCGGCGACCGCGGTGTCGTTGTCGCCGATGCGCTCGTACACCTCCTTGATACGCGAGAGCAGGAACACCTCGTAGTCCGTCGACAGGCCCAGGGCGAACAGCAGCACGAGGACGGGAGCGAGCACGTCGAGCGAGCCCGTCGACTCGAAGCCCAGCACGCCCGACAGGTGACCTTCCTGGAACACCCACGCCAGCACGCCCAGCGTGGCGCCGAGCGACAGCGCGTTCATCACCAACGCCTTCAACGCCACCACGACCGAGCTGGTCATGATGAAGAGCAGGACGAGCGTGGCGAGGGCGACGATCGCGAGCGCAGTCGGAAGCCGACCGAACAGCGCGGCCTTGAAGTCCACCATCTCTGCGGCGTTGCCGGTGACGAGGACAGGGAACGCAGGTCGGTCACGGCGCAGCGAGTGCACCAGACGCTGTCCGGCCTCGCTCTGTCCGTCACCTGCGGGCACGATGTCGACCACCGACATACCGCTGCGGTCGTCGACTGCCACCGAACGGACGCCGGGAAGCCCGCGCACCTCGTCGACCCATGCCTCGAGCCGCGGGTCGGTCGAGGACGTGCGCGCCACCACCGTCACCGGCTCCGCCACCTGCGCCGGGAACTGTGCGTGTCCGATGTCCCAGAGCTGACGCGACGGCGACGAGCGCGGGAGCGAACGGCCGTCGGGCCGCCCGAAGCTCGCGTGCAGGAGCGGCGTGGCGACGACGACGAGCCCGAGCCCCACGACGAGGATTACGGGCACCGCCCGCCGCTGCACCAGCCGGGCGATGCGAGCGAAGTAGCCGTGACAGCCCGCGACCCCGGCCGTCACGCGTCCGACGCCGATGCGCCGGCCCGCCACCGCGAGCAGCGCGGGGGCAAGGGTCAGGGCGGCGGCCATGGCCGCGAGCACCACGCCGATGCCCCCGGCGGCGATGGAGTGGAGCGCGGGCACGTCGAGGGCGAACAGGCCGCAGAGGGCGACCGCGACGGTGAGGGCCGAGAAGGCGACGGTCACCCCGGCCGTTGCGACGGTGCGCTCGACCGCGTGCTCGATCTCGAGGCCGGCCGCGCGCTCCTCGCGGAAGCGGTTCACCATGAGGAGGCCGTAATCGATGCCGAGTCCGAGGCCGAACATGGTGGCGACGTTGACGGCGAACACCGACACGTCGCCGAGCGCGGTGGTGGCGAGGAGGAAGATGAACGCGCCCGACACCCCGGCGAGCGCGATGAGAAGAGGAACGCCGGCCGCCACGACGCCGCCGAAGATCACGATCATGGTGGCTAGTGCGACGGGCAGGGCGACGGCCTCGCCGCGCTGCAGGTCCTTCTGTGATTGGGCGGAGAACTCTTCATCCTGCAAGAGGTCGCCACCGACGACCACCCGACGGGCCGAGATGCGTCGCAGCCGGTCTCGAGCGGCATCGACGGCTGCGCTCCGTTCCTCGTCGCTCTGCCCCTTGGCGAACGCGACATCGACCGCGATCGACCTGCCGTCGCGCGAGCGGATGCCGTCCTGCACGTGGGCAACGCCCCGGAGATGACGCACGTCGTCGGCCGCGGCGGCAACGTCCGGGGGCCGCGCGCCTTGGGCGACCGCGTAGATGTGCCCGTCGTCGCCCCCCGCGCGAGAGAGCAGTCGATTGGCTCGCTGCGACTCGTAGTGGGGAGCGGTATCGACGTCGGATGTGAGTGACGAACCGACACCGGCGGCGGCGAGCACGCCGAGCAGCGTGAGCGCACCCCAGACGGTGATGACGAGGCGACGGCGGCGAAACGTGAACTGACCGAGGCGCGTGAACATGATTCGGACGGTACGGGAACGTGGGCCCGGCGTCGTCAGCCCGGGGCGTGAACGTGGTCTCCGACTGCGGTCGGAGACACGGTCATCCGCCGGGGGCGACCAACCCGACGTCGTACGCGAGGATCACCGCCTGCACCCGGTCGCGCAGGTCGAGCTTCATGAGCACGTGGCCGAAATGCGTCTTCACGGTCGCGCCGCTCACGTAGAGCGCTTCGGCGATCTCCGTGTTCGACAAGCCCCGGGCGACGAGCTCGAGCACCTCACGCTCGCGTCCGGTGAGGACGTCGAGCCGGGCGGAGCGGTCCGCCTGCAGGGGGCGGCGGGCGAAGTCCTCGACGAGGCGGCGGGTCACCGACGGTGCGAGCAGGGCCTCCCCGCCCGCGATCACCCGGATGCCGCGAGCGAGCTCGTCGCGGGGGACGTCCTTCAGCAGGAAGCCACTGGCTCCCGCGCGCAGCGCTTCGTACACGTACTCGTCGAGGTCGAAGGTCGTAAGCACCAGCACCTTCACCGGGTCGCGCGCGTCGGAGCCCGCCAGCCGGCGCGTCGCCTCGATCCCGTCCATCACCGGCATACGGACGTCCATGAGCACGACGTCGGGCTTCAGGGCGTGAGCCTGCGCGACGGCCACCTCGCCGTTCTCGGCCTCGCCCACCACCTCGATGTCGTCGTGGGCGTCGAGGATCATGCGGAAGCCGGCGCGCACGAGGGCCTGGTCGTCGACGACGAGGACGCGGATGCTCACCGTGGAAGACGCGCGCTCACTGCGAACCCACCTCCAGGCCGGTTGCCGGCGGTCAGCTCACCGCCGAGGAGGTCGACGCGCTCCCGCATGCCGACGAGCCCGTGGCCGCCGTTGGTGCGGGTCGCCCCGCACCCCTCGTCGCGGATCTCGAGATCGAGCTGATGAGGCAGGAAGCGAACGTTCACCTCCGCGCGCGCAGATCCCGCGTGCTTGAGCACGTTGGTCAGCGCCTCTTGCACGATGCGATACGCAGACAGGTCGACGCCGTCCGGGAGTGGTACGTCACGACTGCCCTCGACGGTGAGGTCGACGGCGACGCCGGCGTCGCGAACGCGCGCGACGAGGTCGTCGAGGTCGTCGAGACCGGGCTGGGGCTCCGTTGCCGCGCTCGTCGGGCTCGCCGTCGCGTCCCTGTCGACGTCGCGCAGGACGCCGAGCACGCGTCGCAGCTCGGTGAGCGCGTCGCGCGCCGCGTCGCCGATGGTGGCGAGCACGGTTGCCGCCCGCGCAGGTTGGTCGGGGAGCAGCGCCTGGCCCGCCTCGGCCTGGATGGCGATGACGCTCACCTGATGCGCGGCGATGTCGTGGAGCTCGCGGGCGATGCGCAGCCGTTCATCGGCCGCCGCCTGCCTCGCCTGCTTGGCGGCGCGGTCGCGCAGCTCGACGGTATAGGCACCGAGCAGCCAGGCCGAGCCCACGGTGACGAAGGCCGTGAACCAGTCGCCCAAGCTCGCGTCGGCCCACCTCGAGGCGAGGCTGCCCGTGATGAAGATGGCGGTGGCCACGGCGGCGCGCAGGGCTGTGCGCCGGGGTGTGTAGGCGGCGACGGTGTAGACGCCGAGGAGGGCGCCGAAGGGGAGCGGAGGGTCGACGTAGGGGGCCATGCCGTAGACGCAGGCGGCGATCCCGGTGACGAGCCAGATCGCCACCGGGTGCCGCCGGCGGGCCACGAGGACCAGGTGCTCGACGAGGAGCAGCACGATGGCGAGCGCGGGCGCGTGCTCGTGCGGGTCCTCGTGCTGATGGGCGACGATGACGACGCTGGCGATGGCGACGGCCGCGAGGACGACGGCGAGCAGCGCGTCCTGCACCACGTCGGGCACGGTCGCGAGCCGCCTGCGCACGAGGTCGACGGTACCGGCCGGCGCGGTTGGCCGCCTCAGACCGGAGTAGGAGATCTCGGCTCCGTCACGCCTCGTTCGTACCGTCAGGCGTGCGCCGATGGATCAGAGCACGCCGAGCCCCACGGTCGAACGTCAAGGTTCTCGACGGGCTCGATGTCACCCGCATGCACGAGCGGCTCGCGGTCGGCCCGCGCGTGTTGCACGCCAACCTCCTGCACCTCGGAGAGGAGTGGCCGGTCGCTCGTCAGACCGTGCGCGTCTACGTCTGGATGACGGGCTTCGAGATCGGGTCGCCCGTGGAGTGGTCGGGCCGCGAGCACGCTGGCGACTACCACGGTGTCGGGTTCTGGGACGACCTGACGGGAGGCGATCTCGTGTTGTCGGCATCGGTGGGGCCATTGGCTCACCTCGGCCGTGGCGACCGGGTGCTCGTCGCCGCCGGCCACCTCTACGGCCGATGAGGGCGCGCCTCGTCTCCTACGGCACCAAGACCGCGGCCCACTGGAGGCAGGGCGAGTGCGAACGCTGCGGTGCCTGGCTCCCGCCGATGCCGGGAAGCCACGAGGAGCATCCGGACGCTGCCGTTTGGGACTACGTCTTCACGTGCCTGGCCTGCGGCCAGGAGCACGTTCGGCGCGACTCGATCCCACCCGAGCGGTGGACCGAGGACCCCGACGTCACCTACCACGAGCCCGGTAGCCGGGCGCCCGAGCCGGTCCGCGACCCTGACGGGTGCCGGGGGGCCGAGCGGCTCTCTGTCGCCGAGAAAGCGCTGGTTCGCGACTGTTGGGCGATGCTCGACAGCCTGCGCGAGTCCTTCACCATCCACCAGGTCGTCTACATCTGGGACATCGCCAGATCACTCGAAGCCCAGGACATCGCCGCGCTCGTCGCGGCCGCCGCCGAATACGTGAACCTTCTCGACTACGAGGCCGTCCACGGAAAGGAAGTGGGGACCTACTACGGCGACGAGGGCGATGTCACTCCCCTCCGCGCCGACCTCGACCAAATTCCCCTGGCGCGCGACCTGCGAGCTGGTCGTGCGTCTCCCTGGCTGCCGCTCCATCGACTCGCCTGACGAGCATCCGTCTGTCGTACGATCCGGCCATGGACTACGCCGAGCACGTCGACGCCGCGGAACGAGGCACGCAGGCGATGATCGCCGCCTTCCGCAACGCCGAACCCGATGCACGCGTCCCGTCGTGTCCCGAGTGGGCCCTCGCCGACCTCGCCGAGCACGTCGGTGGCTTCACCGGGTTCTGGGCCCATGTGCTGTGCGAAGGCACCGGTCGCCCCAAAGCGCCGATTCCCGAGCACCGGCTCGGCCAGCCGCTCGGAGACTGGTACGCGAGCCTGGCGCCGTTGCTCGTCGACGAGCTGCGCGCGACACCGCCGGAGACCGCCGTGTGGACCTGGGCCGACGACAAGTCCGCTCGATTCGTCGCCCGCCGGTGCGCGCACGAGCTCGCCATCCACCGCTTCGACGCCCAGCTCGCCGGGGGAGCCCCGCAACCCGTCGACGCCGCCCTGGCCGCCGACGGCATCGACGAGATCTTCTACATGGTCGACGCCGCGTCCGACCGCGCCGGGCGGGGCGAGGGCGAGACGCTGCACCTGCACGGCACCGATCGCGACGACGAGTGGCTGCTCACGCTCGACCCCGACGGGCTCCAGGTCGAGCGCCGCCACGCCAAGGCGGACCTCGCGCTTCGCGGCGCGGTCTCCGACCTCGAGCTGCTGCTGTACCAGCGGCCGACGCTCGGCGAGGTCGAGCGCCTCGGCGACGAGAGCGTGTTGGACGCGTGGCAGCGCGTCTTCACCTTCGGTTGACCGGCGCGCTCAGGCGGTTGCTGCGCGGGCGTGCTCGGTCACCAACGACACCAGCCGGTCCCAGTACTCGGGCGGATAGTCGTGCCCCATGCCCTCGATGAGCACGAAGCGGGCGCCGGGGATCGCCTCGGCCGTACGCCGACCACCACTCGGATCGACGAGCCGGTCTGCGTCGCCGTGCAGCACCAGCGCCGGCGTGCGCACGTCGCCCAACGCGGCCGTGCGGCTGCCCGCGGCGATGATCGCAGCCATCTGGCGCGCCTGACCTTCAGGGTAGAAGCATCGGTCGTAGGCCTCGGCGGCATTGTCCGTCAGCCGGGGCTCGTCGTAACACGCGGGGCTGCCCCACGTGCGCGCGGATTCGAGATGGCGCGCGACGTAGTCGTCTCGGCTCTCGGGTGGTGGCGACAGGATGAGCCGCAGCGCGTCGGGTGCCGGGTTGCCGACGTCGGGGTCGCCGGTGGTCGACATCACCGACGTGATCGACAACAGCCGGTCGGGGTGCTCGATCGCCATCGTCTGCACGATCATCCCGCCCATCGACACGCCCATGACGTGCGCGCGCTCGACCCCCGCCGCGTCGAGCACGGCGACGGCGTCGGCGGCCATGTCGCTCGGTGTGTACGGCATCGCCGCGCCGTCGAGCTTGGACGACAGGCCTACGTCTCGGTTGTCGAACCGGATGACGCGGAACCCCTCGGCCGCGAACTTCTCGCACCACTCCTCGCGATAGGCGATGCACTGACTGCTGAGCCCGTTGACCAAGAGCAGCGCGGGGTCGTCCCGGCTGCCGAACGTCTCGTAGTACAGGTCCACGTCGCCGTTGTGCGCGAATGCCATCGTCAAGGTGTAGCAGCTGCCGGGCTCACGCGCCGTGGCGAAAGGTGATGCTGATGCGCGGGCCCGCTTTGGCGACCTTGGGCACCGTGTGCTCCCATGTGCGTTGCGTGCTGCCGCCGGTGACGAGCAGGTCGCCGCGTCCGAGGAGGAGCGCCCGGCTCCTTCCGCCCGTGCCGGGACGGAGCAGGAACCGGCGAGGCTCGCCGACCGACAGGATGGCGACGAGCGGATCGTCGATCTCGCGTGCGATGCGATCGCGGTGCCAGGCCACGCTGTCGCGGCCGTCGCGATAGAGGTTGAGCCCCGCCGAGTCGAACGTCACCCGGTAGCGCTGCGAGAGGGCAAGACGCATCTCCTCGATGAGCGGCAGGAACGGCGGCTCGCCGGACTCGAGCCTCCACCAGGCGGTGAGCCGGGGCTGGTCGACCATGCGCCCGTACATCGGCACGACGTGGTGCTCCCACGGCGCTCCTTCTCGCAACTGGTGGAAGACGTCGTCGCTGCCCGACAGCCAGCCCGGTGCCCGATCGACCCAGGCGGTCTCGTCCAGCTGGACACGCGCGAGTGTCGCGAACCCGACGTCGATCGCCGGCTCGGTCGCTCCCGCGAGCAACGAGGGCTGCCACGCGAGCGGCGCCGCGTCGCTCATTTGTCGTTCCCGACCAGGCGTTCGAGCTCGGCGACGGTGCGGTTCAGCTCGTCGGACAGCGGCGAGTGAAGCCGCTCGTGGAAGACCGCGGCGAGCGAGCGGTAGTACCCGAGCTGTCGCTCGGGGTCGTTCTCGTTGAACCGGTTCCACACGTCGACGTGCTGCCGGAGGTCGGAGAGGATGCACCGGGCGTTGTGCAGCTTGTCGGCGGCGGCCACGACCAGCGACCGCTCGGGCGCCTCGCGCAGATGCTCGATGTAGCGCTGCTTGCGCAGGCCCCACGCCTCCTTGGTCTGGCCGGCGGTGGTGTCGACCAGGCTGTCGGAGAGGTCGCGCACGATGGCGGCGACCTCGGCGCCGAACTCGGCTTCGATGCGCCCGAGCTCGGCCTCCCCGCCTTTGTCCTCGGCCGAGTCGTGCAGGAACGCGGCCGCCACCTGCACCTCGTCACCGCCCGCCTCCATCACCAGCGCCGCGACCGACATCAGGTGGGAGAGGTAGGGGATGTCGGTCTCCTTGCGCGTCTCGCCCGCGAACTGCCGGGCCGCCTTGGTGAACGCTCGCTCGACCAACACAGCCGGAATTCTAGTCGCGATCCGCGACAGACGAACAGGTGTTCGATAGCGTGATGCGGGTGTCGGCAAACATGGTTGGCCTACGGTTCGGGTTCGCCTTCGAGGTCCAGTTCGGCCATCCGGTCCCACTGCTCACCTGGAACCTCGACGTTGACGATCTGTGGAACGTCGGCAAGTAACCGCGGCAGCCGCGCGATTGCGGACTTGAAGTGGGCCGAGTCGACGTGTGCCTTGCCAGCCGCGCCGTCCCGGAACGTCTCGATGAGCACCCACAGGTTGGGGTCCTCGGCGCTGCGGTACCAATCGAAAGAGATGTTGCCGGGCTCCGCACGGGTGGCGGTGGTGAACTCCTCGACCAGCGAGGTCCAGTCGTCGGCGTATTCCGGACGCACCGGGTGCTTGACGACGATGAGGATCATCAGCGCGGCTCCTTCCGGATTGGCTCCCGATTTCGCTCGCATGGATGCGCTCCGCGGCGCAGAGCGACCAGTTGACCAACGGAAGCCTGCCCCTGCGTAAGGGCCGGCGCCGTTCCGCCGATCACGTCGGGCGACGAGATCCGGGCATGGCGGGCGAGACGTTGAAGCGCGAAACTCACGGCATGAGGCGCGCCCTCGTGCTGGTCGTGGCTCCCATGCTGTTGGCGGGCTGCACCTGGATCACCCGCTCCTCGGTGCCCAATCAGTCCGGGCTCGGGACCGAAGGCAACGCCTCGAGCACGCATCCTTCGCTCTCCCAGCACGGCGGGGTCGTGGCCTTCGACTCGAGCGCCACCAACCTCGTCGGGAACGACCTCAACGGGGCGAGCGACGTGTTCGTCCGCGACCACGTGGCGAACAAGACCAAACGTGTCAGCGTCGCCGGCGCGGCGACCGAGGCGAACGGGCCCAGCCGCGACCCGGCGATCAGCGACGACGGCCGTTACGTCGCGTTCGAGACCAACGCGTCGAACCTTTTCCCCGGTGACGGCGACGGCAAGACCGACGTTGTGCTGCGGGATCGCGTCATGAACACGACGCAGGTGGTGAGCATCCAGCCCAACGGCGACCCGTTCATCCAGGATGCGATCGACCCGGCCATCAGCGGCAACGGCCGGTTCGTGTCGTTCAACGCGTACGTCCAGTTCATGTCGTTCTGCTGTGTGCTGACCGGGCCCTACGTACGCGACACCCTCAACAACACCACCACGCTGATGCCGCAGGTGGGCGGCGGCATCGCTTTCTCGGGCTATCCGTCGCCGTTGTCCGACGACGGCACGCGCATCGCGTACGGGGGCTTCGCCCCCCTCGACAACGGCACGGGCGACGCGTCATACGCCATCGCGGTGGCGAACACCGCGACCGCAACGATCGTCGCCAACGTCGCCAGCGGGACGCTGTCGCACCAGTACCAGACGTATTTCAACCTCGCGCTGTCGGGCGACGGGCACCTCGTCGCGGTGCTGTTCGGGAGCACGAGCGGAGGGCCACTGTTCACCTACGACCTCAACGCGCCCGGGCTCCACGAGGTGTTCGCCAACTTCGCCCAGACCCGGCAGGTGGCCCTCTCCGACAACGGAGGCGTGATCGCCTTCGAGGCCACGATCTCGGGCCGCAACGGCTGGTACCTCACCGATCCCACGGGCAGTCCGCCCAGGAACGTGAGCACCAACGGCTCGGGCACGCCGGCCTCGCGCGTCGACACCGCCGACCTCTCGGGCGACGGCAACTGGGTGGCGTTCGCCACCGACGACGCCGGCATGGTGAGCGGCGACGGCAACGGTGTCACCGACGTCTTCACCCGCTCGGCCGGGGCGGCCCAGAGCGGCCCGACCGAGCCGTGACGGCGCGACCGAACGTCTGACGGCTACAAGCCGTACAACGCGACGGCGTTGCCCCCGACGATGGCGGCCAGGTCGTCGTCGCCGACGCCCGCGAAGTCACGCTCGATGACCTTGCGGGAGTGGGGCCAGGTCGAGTCGGAGTGCGGGTAGTCGCTCGCCCACATCAGCTGGCCGATGCCCACCCGCTCGCGCGTCTCCACCGCCACCGGGTCCTTCTGGAAGGTGAACCAGCAGTTGTCGCGCAGGTACTCGCTGGGCTGGCGGCGGATCGGCGCCGCGTTGCGGCCCAGCCAGTTGTGATGGCGCTCGTACATCTGGTCGAGCCGGTAGGCGAGGTGCGCGACCCAGCCTGCGTCGTGCTCGGCGGAGACCACCCGCAGCGAGGGATGGCGATCGAACACGCCGCCGAAGATCAACAGCGCGAGCGTCTGTTGCATCTGCTGCACGACGCTCATCACCGTCATCATGAGGATCCCCGATCGCAGCGTGGGGTCGCCGCCCATCGCGCCGGTGAGGATGTGGAACGACACCGGCATCTCCCGCTGGGCGAGCGCCGCCCACAGCGGGTCGAAGCGGGCCTCGGCATAATGACCGTCGGCGGGCATGCCCGGCACCATCGCCCCGCGCAAGCCGTCGTCGGCGGTGCGGTCCACCTCGGTCACCCCCGCGTCGACTTCGACGGTCGGGATCATCGCCAACCCCACCAGCCGGCCCCGCCCCGCCTCGCAGTACTCGACCAGCCAGTCGTTGTAGGCGCGGATGCACGCGAGCTGGTAGTCGACGTCGGTCGACTGCGCGAGCGTCATCCCGACCGACGGGTAGAGGACCTCGGCCGCGATGCCGTCCATGTCCATGTCGGCCAGGCGGGCCACCGGGTCCCAGCCGCCCGATCGCAGCGACTCGACCTGGTCGCCCGTCCAGCGCAGCTCCTTCGACGACTTGCCCGCCGCGCCCGCCAGCCCGACGGGAAACGGGCGGAGGCCCTCGATGACGAACACGTGGCCGTGGTGCTCGTCCTCGACCATCTTCGGGGCGCGGTCCGCGAAGGGCCCGCCGGCCAGTCGCGAGGTCCACAGGTCGTGGGGCTCGAGCACGTGGCTGTCGGCAGAGATCACGCGCAGCTCGTTCGCGCTCATGGGGCGCCTCCTCGCATCAGGACGCCCGGACGGGCGTCGTCGACGTCCTTGCCGTCGGTCCGGATCGCAGTGCCGTTCACCCACACGTGCTCGATCCCGCGACTGTGGACGATGAGCCGGTCGGCTCCGCCGGGCAGGTCGAACACGCGCTCCATCGGCTCGACGCCCACCGTGTCGGGATCGAACGCGACCAGGTCGGCCGCGAACCCTTCGCGCACGAGGCCCCGCCCGCGCAGGCGGAACACCTGCGAAGGGTGCCCGGTGAGACGCCACACCGCCTGCTCGAGCGAGAGCACTCCCAACTCGCGCACCCAGTGCCCGAGCAGGTGGGTGGAGAAACAGGCGTCGCAGAGCTGGCTCGCGTGCGCGCCCGCGTCGGAGAGCCCGAGCAGGGTGCGCCCGTCCTGCAGCAGCCGGCCCACCTCCTCCTCGTCGTCGTTGGCGAGCACGATGCGAAAGCGCGTCTGCAGGTCCTCCTCGAGCGAGAGATCGACCACCACCTCGAACGGCTCGGTGCCGCGCTCGGCCGCCACCTCGGTCAGCGGTCGACCCACCAATGCGCCGAACCGTGCGGTCTCCTGCACCGACGCCTTCTCCCAACGCGAGCCCCAGCTCGACGCCACCTCGGGTCGGGCGCGCTCGCGCCATTCCGGGTCCGCATACAGGTCTGCGCGCTGTTCGCGGGGGAGGGCGAGCACCTCCTTGAACGCCGGCAGCATGGCGAACGCGAACGGGTCGGCCAGGTTGAGCTGCATGACGAGCGGGCGGCACGCGACCTGCGGCCACACCTCGCCTCCGAGCGCGGCCGTGCGCTCGACCAGGTCGACCGCCTTGCCCCGCCCGAACAGACCCGTGAGCAGCGCGGTCCACGACACCGGCCGGCCCACGTGCTTCGCAAGCTCGGCCAACTCGTCGAGGAACAGCCCCGCCCCGGGCGTCACCTGCACGATGCCGCGGCCCGCGTCCTTCAGGGCGGCGGCGATGCGGAACACCTCGTCCTTCTCGGCCAAGCGGCTGGGTACGGGCTTGCCCCAGGCCCCCGAGTGTGTCGGCGACTTCGACGTTGCGAACCCGATGGCACCCGCGTCGATCGCCTCACGCACGATGTCGTGCATGCGCGCCACCTCGTCGTCGGTGGCGGCCCGCTCCGTCGCGTCGTCGCCGAGCACGTAGAGGCGCAGCGGCGTGTGACCGATCATGGCGCCGACGTTGAGCCGCTTCGGCGTGGCGTCGAGCGTGTCGAGGTACTCGGGAAAGCTCTCGAACGTCCAGGGGATGCCGGCCTCGAGCGCCTCGAACGACATGCCCTCGACGTTCTCGAGCGTGCGCGCGATCGTCGCACGGTGCTCGGGTCGCGTCGGCGCGATGCCGAAGCCGCAGTTGCCCATCACCACCGTCGTGACCCCGTGCCACGACGACGGCGTGAGGTCGGGGTCCCACAGCACCTGCGCGTCGAAATGGGTGTGGATGTCGACGACGCCGGGAGCGAGGACGAGCCCGTCGAGCTCGATCACGTCGGCCCGCCCGGTGCCGGCCGGCAGCTCACCCGGCGCCGCGATTGCGGCGATGCGACCGTCGTCGATCCCGACGTCGGCGGCACGGGCCGGCGTGCCCGTGCCGTCGACCAGTCTTGCGCCACGGAGCACCAGGTCCATGCCCCGACGCTACGCCCTCAGCGCCGCGCCCGCTCCTGCTCGGTCAGCTCGCCGAGCTCGCGGTCGAGGTCGGCTGTCGATTCGCCGACGTGCACGGTGGGCAGGGCCCGGTCGAGGCGCCGGAGCTCGCGCTACCGTGCCGCCGTGTCCGCGGCTCTGCCCGATCTGTCGAGCGACTACGCGGTGCCGGAGCACCGCGTCGCCGAGTTCGAGCGAGAAGGCCACACCGTGCTGCGCGGTGTCTGCGCGAAGGAAGAGATCGCGGCGTACCGGCCCGTGATCGAGGCGGCGACGCAGAAGCACTCCACCGAGACGCGTCCGATCGAGGCGCGCGACACCTACAGCAGAGCCTTCCTCCAGGTGACCAACCTGTGGGTGCACGACGAGGGTGTTCGGCGCTTCGTGACCGCGCGGCGCTTCGCCAGGATCGCGGCGGAGCTGTTGGGCGTCGAGGGCGTGCGCCTCTATCACGACCAGGCGCTGTTCAAGGAGGCCGGCGGCGGGCACACGCCCTGGCACCAGGACCAGTTCTACTGGCCCTTCGACAGCGACCGGACCATCACGATGTGGATGCCGCTCGTCGACGTTCCCGCGGAGATCGGCACGATGACGTTCGCCGCCGGCACCCACAAGCTCGGCTACCTCGGCCGGTTCGGCATCTCCGACGAGTCTGACGCCGCGTTCCAAGCGCTCGTCGAGGAACGAGGCATCGCGCTGAGGACGCACGGCGAGGCGGCCGCGGGCGACGCCACATTTCACGCTGGATGGACCCTGCACCGCGCCGACGCCAACCCGACGGGCAACGTGCGGTCGGTGATGACGGTGATCTACTTCGCCGACGGTCTCCGTGCCGCGCAACCCGACCACGGCTTCCGTCGGCACGACCTGAGGACGTGGCTGCCGGGTGTCGAGCCCGGCGAGCCGGCGGCGAGCCCGCTCAACCCGCGGCTGTACCCGTAGCCCGGGCGTGGGCGATGTCGGGCTCGAGGTAGATCACGCGGGCCGCGGGCACGGCCGCGCGCATCGCCGCCTCCACGTCGTCGATCGCCTGAGCCAGCTCGGGCATGGTGAGATCGGGCGCGAACTCGAGCTTGGCCGCCACGAGCAGCTCGTCGGGCCCGAGGTGCTGCGTGCGCATGTGGATCAGGCCGCGTACGTGGGGCGCGGACTCGATCGCTCGCGCGATGTTCGTCGTCACCTCGGGCGACGCCGCCTCGCCGATGAGCAGGCTCTTCATCTCCACGACGAGGATCATGGCGATGACGCCCAGGAGCACGCCGATGGCGATGCTGCCCGCCGCGTCGAAGCGTGCGTTGCCGGTGAACTCGGCGAGGCTCACGCCAAACAACGCGAACGCAAGGCCGACGAGCGCGCCGGTGTCCTCCAACAGCACGACCGGGAGCTCGGGCACCTTGGCCCGGCGGATGAACGCCCACCACGACTCGTCGCCCTTGACGTGCCGGCTCTCGCGTACCGCGGTGCGTAGCGAGAGCGACTCGAAGACGATCGCCAGCAGCAGGATCGCGACCGCCCAGCCCGCCGAGTCGAGCTCGTGCGGGTTGCGCAGCTTCTCCTCACCCTCGAACAGCGCGAACAACGAGCCGAGGGTGAAGATCACCAGCGCGACGACGAACGCCCAGAAGTAGCGCTCGGTGCCGAAACCGAACGGATGCTCGGGCGTCGGGCGTCGACGGGCCTTGCGCTCGCCCAGCAGCAACAGGCCCTGGTTGCTCGTGTCGGCCACCGAGTGCACCGCCTCGGCGAGCATCGACGCCGCGCCGGTGAAGAAGAAGCCCACGAACTTGGCGAGGGCGATGCCCAGGTTGGCGAAGAAGGCGGCGATGATCGCGGTGCGGCTGCCCTCCGCCGGGTCGGCTGACGCGCCGCGCTCTCGGTCCCCACTGTCGTCGCTCATGGCCCCTCGCCGACCGTCCCGGTGCCGATGCCCTCGATGCCGAGGTCGGACGCCTCGATCACGTCCTCGTCGGTGGGCGCCATCTGCACGACCAGCGCCGCCAGCCAGGTGATGACGGCGATGCTGACGAGCGCACCGCCCAGGCCGTAGACCTCGAGGCCGACCATCAACGCGAACAGGCTGAGGAACGGGCCCACCTGCACCGCGGGATGCACGTAGCGGCGATCGACCAGGATCTCGGCCGCCTGGAGGACGAGGAGCCCGGCGGCCACGAGGATCGCAGTCGACGTCGACGTGAGCGCGGCCACGAGGATGATCACGAGGATGGTGCCGATGGCGATGCCGACCGTGGGCACCAGGCTCCAGGCGGCCACGAACAGGGCGAGCACCACCGGCCCCGGCACGTCGGCGGCAAGCATCATCAGATTGGTGGCGACTCCGACGACCGCGAACACCACCAGCCGCCACGCGAGGTGGATGAGCGCCCGCCGGTGGGCGCCCACCACCGTCTCCTCCACGCGTCGTCGTCGGGTGGTGTCGCGGATCTGCGCGAGTCCCGCGTGAAAGAGGCGATGGCCGTGGATCATGAGGAAGATCATGAGCACTCCGGCGGCGAGAAATGCGACGCTTCGGCTCGCCGTGGCGCGCAGCACCTCGGCCTGGTCACCGCCCTGCAGAGTGAGCGGCAGCTCGCGGACGAAGTCGCGCGTGCGCGCCTCGAGCTTGAAGGCCCGCGCCGGCTCACCCCACCGCTCGGACCGCTCGATGCGTCGCGCCGCCGCGGGCGCCTCGCGCCGGAGGCGGTCGGCTTGGGTGTGCACATCGTCGACGAGCAGCCAGACGACGCCCCCCACGCAGACGACGAGCACCACGAGGACGGTGAGGAAGGCCAGGACGCGGGGGATGTGCGCGCTCAGACGGGTGACGGCCGGTGAGAGCAGGCTGGCCACCACGCCGCTCGCCAGCAGCCACCCGAGCACGCGCGTGGACGAGCTCAGCACCGCGAGGACGACGAGCCCCAAGCCGAGCAGGGCCACCGCGGCGACCACCGACCGGGGGGTGACGAGGAGGGTGGTCGGAGCGCGTGGGCGGTCCGACGGTGTCGTCGGGCCGTTCGGCATCGATCGCTACAGTAGCGGCGTGCCTCCGGACGGGATGGCCTCGCGCGACGGGAGAGCCTCGCGCGACGGGGGAGCCTTCCGCGACGAGGGAGCCGTCCGCGACGAGGAGACCGACGTCAGGATCGTCGACCTCGACCCCCGCTCCATCCTCGCCCTGCTCGTCAGCCTCTTCGCGCTCACCCTGCTGACCGCCGTGGCCCGGGCGGCGTCGCGCTCGCTCACCTGGCTCGCGATCGGCGCGCTCCTCGCACTCGCACTGAACCCGGTCGTGCTCCGCACTCAGGCGCGGCTCAAGATCCGCCGCAGCGTCGCCGTCGGCGTGGTGCTCAGCACGTTCCTCGGGGTCATCGCCGGGCTCGTCTTCCTGCTCGGTCCCCCGGTCGCAAGCCAGGCCCGTGACTTCCAGCGCGAGCTGCCGCGGGTGCTCGATCGGCTGCAGGACCTGCCGATCGTGGGTGACAAGATCCGTACGAACGACGTTCCGCGCAAGCTTAAGGACTGGATCGACAACCTGCCCGAGCGCCTGGGCGAGAACCCGGGGCGGGTCGCCCATGCGGGCCAGTCGGTCTTGAGTGGCGTGCTGGCCGCGCTCGCCATCGTCCTCATCACGATCACGCTCCTGCTCGACGGCTCGCGCGTCGTACGCGGGCTGCGCCGGGCGGTGCCTCTCTCGCGACGGGCGTTCGTCGACCGCGCGGGCGAGACGTTCTACCAAGTCGTGGGCCGCTACTTCGCGGGCTCACTGTTGGTCGCGCTCCTGGCCGGCACCGGCGTGCTCATCATGGGCGTGATCCTGAAGCTCCCCCTCACCCCGGTCGCCGCGCTCTGGACGACATCGACGAACCTCATCCCCCAGATCGGCGGCTTCCTCGGCGGCTCGATGTTCGTGGCGCTCGGCCTCACCAAGGGGCCCACGACCGCGTTGATCTGCGTCGTGTACTTCCTCGCGTACCAGCAACTCGAGAACCATGTCATCCAGCCGGTGGTCGTAGGTGAGGCGGTCGACCTCTCGCCGCCGGCCACCATGCTCGCCGCGCTCGTGGGCGCGTCGGCTGCAGGTGTGCCCGGCGCATTGCTCGCGACGCCGCTCGTCGGCGTCGTCAAGGCCCTCTACATCGAGGTGCGCGACCCGGGGAGGGCGCGGCGCAGAGCCGTCAGCGCAGACGGCGCTCGAGTGACTCGACTTTTGCGTGCAGTGCGTCGTCGACGCCGGGCCGGTGATCGATCTTGATGACGACGCTCACACGGGGCGCGCGTGCGGCGACGGCGTCGACCGCGGCCTTGATCACGCCCATCACCTGATCCCATTCACCCTCGACGTTGGTGAACATGGCGTTGGTCTCCGACGGAAGGCCACTGTCGCGCACCACGCGTACTGCATCGGCGACGAGGTCGCCCACCGAATCGGTGAGTCCGAGGGGAGTGACGGAGAAGGCCGCGATCATGCGTCGAGTATCGCGGCCCGCACGTCGGCCAGCCGCGCGAGCGAGGCCAGCACGTCGGCCTGCCCGTCGGCGAGGTGGCGCACGATCACATCGGTATAGCCCATCCCCGCGAGCTCGCGGAGCTGCTCGGCCACGCGCTCCGGACCCCCCACCACGCACGCGGACGGGTCAAAGCCCCGGTAGCCGCGCGCGAGCACCGGCCCGGCCACCCGTTCCGCGTCGGCGTCGTCCGCACCGACATGGACGTCGCGGCGGATCGCCACGGCGGTCGGAGTTCGGTCTCGCACCGCACACCGCTCGTGGTAGGTGGCGACGAGCGTGCGGGCCTGGTCGACCGTCGCTTCAGGGCCGGCGAGCCAGCCATCGCCCAGGCGGGCGGCGCGGTCGACGGCCGCCGGCGCGTGACCGCCGATCCACACCTCGAGCGGCTCGGGGGGCACGGGGGCGATCTGCGTGCCGTCGACGTTCTCGCCCGCGCAGAGACGGCGAACGATGTCGAGCGCGTGCTCGAAGCGGGCGACGCGTCGGTGGATGTCGACGTCCATGGCCGCGAACTGCTCGGCGCCGCCGCCGATGGCGCACTGCATGATGAAGCGCCCGGCCGCGATGGTCGCCAGCGTGCCGACCTGCTCGGCGACGAGCACCGGGTTCCACAGCGGGAGCAGGTAGAGCGCGCCGGCCGGCCGTTCGTCCCACTCGGCCAACAGCCGGCCGAGCATCGGGGCGTTCTGGTAGTAGGGGACGGGCACGCCGTGGTGGTCGCCGACGAAGAGCGAGTCGAGCCCTGCGTCGCGTGCGGCCCGCGCCCGCTCGATCATCCACCGCGCTCCGGCGCGCCCATCGTCGATCACGTAGCCGCTGCGCAGCGAGGTGCCGAGCCTCATGAACCGGCGGGTGAGAGGTCGACGGCGAGCACGGTCGCGTTGGCGTCGACGAGGTCGGCGGGAACCTCGATCGTGAGTTCGCCGTGCGGATCCTCGGTCAGCGAGTCGATGATGCCCGTGCGCGTGCTGTGGCGGAGCTCGGCGCGGGTCGCCAGAGCCTGCACGGACTTCACGCGCTTGATCGGCACGCCCCGGACCGTGACCGATTCGTACGGTCGCATGAGCAGGTGCAGGTAGACGCGGTCGCCGCGCCGCGTGCTGGGACCGTAGAACTGCCACGGCTCGAGTCCCGCAGTCGTGCCGGTGATGCTCTCGCCGTTGGCGCGCATCCATTCGCCCACGGCTCGCAGGCGCTCGACCTGCTCGGGCGGCAGCGTCCCGTCCCCGCGCGGGCTGACGTTGAGCAGCAGGTTCCCGCCGCGCCCGGCCACCTCGCACAACGCGTGGATGAGCTGACGCGCCGACTTGTAGTGCGTGTCCGTGGGGTTGTAGCCCCAGCTCTCGTTCATCGTCATGCACGCCTCCCACGCCCGGCCGGGTGGTCGAGGGGGAACGAACTGCTCGGGCGTCTCGTAGTCGCCGAACCCCGGCAGACGGTCGTTGACGAGGATGTCGGGCTGCAGCGAGTGGATGAGCTCGATCAGCTCGCGCCCGCCCCACTGCGCCGCCGACCGCTCCCATCCGCCGTCGAACCACAGCACGTCGATGCGGCCGTAGTTGGTGAGGAGCTCGGTGATCTGCCCGGACAGGTATTCGAGGTAGCGGCCCCACCGCTCGGGCCCGGGCACGGGTGGCGAGTAGCCGAAGCGGTAGGGCTTGTCCGCCTCGGTGAACGGGGGGTAGTCCGGCGCGCTCCAGTCGGGCAGCGAGAAGTAGAGGCCGACGCGCAGACCCTCGGCGCGCACGGCGTCGACGAACTCGCGCACGATGTCGCGCCCGAACGGCGAGTGCTCGATCGAGAACTCGGAGAGCTTGGTGTGGAACATCGCGTAGCCCGAGTGGTGCTTGGCGGTGAGCACCGCGTAGGTGGCACCGGCGTCGCGCGCGGTGCGGGCGAGAGCGGCGGCGTCCCATGCGGTGGGGGCGAACGTCGCCGCCGACGAGTGGTACTGCTCGACCGTCACCGACTGGCCGAGGGGCAGCGCGAAGGTGCCGCCGACGAGAGGCCACGAGATCTCGAGACCCTGTTGACTGGCGTGGTCCCAGTGCACGAAGAGCCCGAGGCCCGCGCCCGCGAACCAATTGGATGCGGCCCGCTCGCTCAACTGCGGAGCAGGGTGCCGGCTAGGGCGCCCGTGTGCTCGCCCTCGGCCATGAACACCTCGCCGTTCACGATGGTGGCGTCGTAGCCGGCGGAGCGCTGGATGTAGCGGCCGGCGCCGTTCGGGAAGTCGTGCGCGTACTCGGGCAGCGGGAGGCGCAGGCCGTCGAGGTCGAACACGTTGAGATCGGCGTAGGCGCCCTCGCGGATGACGCCGCGGTCGGTGATGCCGAACAGCTCCGCGGTGTCGCTCGTGAGCCGGCGCACGCCCTCCTCGAGCGTGAAGATCCGACGGTCGCGCACCCAGTGGGAGAGAAAGAACGTGGGCAGGCTGGCGTCCATGATCAGGCCCACGTGGGCCCCGGAGTCACCGAGACCGAGCACGAGCTGCGGATGGTGCAGCATCGCCTCGACCGCGTCCGTGCGCTGGTTGAGGAAGGGCCAGGTGAACAGGGCGCGGCCATCGCTCTCCAGCGCGACCCGCACGAACGTCTCCGGCACCGACTCGCCCGCCTGTGCCGCGCACGCGGCCAGGCTGTCGGCGGGGGTGTAGGTGTAGCGCGCCTCGCCGGTGCCGAGGAAGTACACGCCGTTGAAGTCGAATGGCGGCGGGCTGGCGACGGCTTCCTGCACGAGAGCGGCGCGACGGGTGTCGTCGCGCAGCACGGCCAGGCGTGCCTCGAGGTCGAGCGGCCGCAGCGCCCGCCAGGCGGGAAGCCCGTCGAAGAAGGTGCGCGCCTGCAGGCCGAACAGCAGGCCGATCCCGCGGGCGGTGGTCTGGGGACGCAGCTGCGCGCCCGCGGCGGCCTCTTCGTCGACGAACTTCAACACGTGCTCGTACAGGCCAGGCCGGAAGTCGCTCTGGGCCACGCCGAAGGTAACCGGCCGCCCGGTGGTGCGGTTGACCTCCGCCATCCACGCCACCTCGGCGCGGGTGTTGGCGAAGTCGGCGCCGTCGCCCTCGCCGAGCTTCGGCGCCACCTCGAACACGCCGCGCTTCCACCTGCCGAGCACGTCGGCGATGGCGAACAGCTCGTCGGTCTGCGCGTAGGTACCGGGGACGGCCCGTCCGTCGGGCACGCGGTGCAGCATCGTGCGCGACGTCGAGAACCCGAGCGCGCCCGCGCCGATGGCCTCTTCGACGAGCGCGGCCATCTGCTCGATGTCGTCGGCGGTCGCGGGGTCCTGCTCGAGACCGCGCTCGCCCATCACCCAGTGGCGCACCGCGCAGTGCCCGACCATGCCACCGACGTTCATCCCCTTGGGCAGCCGGTCGAGCGTGCTGAGGTACTCGCCGTAGGTCTCCCAGTCCCACGGCAGGCCGGACAGGATGGCCGCAGCGGGGATGTCCTCCACCGACTCCATCATCTCGGCGAGGTAGCCGCGGTCCTCGGGCTTGCAGGGCGCGAACGTCACGCCGCAATTGCCGAGCACGACCGACGTGACGCCGTGCCAGCAGGACGACGTCGCGATCGGGTCCCACGCGAGCTGTGCGTCGAGATGGGTGTGGATGTCGACGAAGCCGGGGCTCACGATGCGCCCGTCGGCGTCGATGGAGCGGCGGGCGGCGCCGTCCACCTCGCCCACCGCCACGATGCGATCCCCGGTCACCGCCACGTCGCCACGGAACGGCGGTGCGCCGGTGCCGTCGACCACCGTCCCATTCTCGATGATCAGGTCGAAGGCCATGCGGTCACAGTAGGCGGCAGTCGTTGGCCGTGCGCCGCCCGCGTTCTCCGGTTCAACACCCCTGGTCGTCCAGGCGCGCCAGGAAGGTGCCCGCGCCGGTGACGCGGGCGCCGCGCTGCCGGGCGCCCTCGGCGAGCGCGCGGTCCGAGGTGATCACCTCGACGAGGGCCGGCCCGTCCGCGTCACCCGGAAAGCCCGCGTCGAGGAGCTCGAGGATGCGCTCGTCGGCCGCGTCCCGGCCTCGGCGCGCGGCATAACGGACGACCACACCACCGTGATCGCCTTCCACCAGATCGGGCTGAGGTACGTCGAGGACGAGCACGACGTGCCCCCCGCTGACGGTCACAGAGCAACGGAGGCGCTCGAGCAGCCGGCGCACCGCCGCAGGCGGATCGCGCCACCAGCCCGCCACGCCGGCACCGACGACGTTGTTGCCGTCGATGACGAGCGTCGTCGGGCCGTCGCTTCCCACGTCGGCCTACGGTAGGGCCCTGCTCGCGGGCCCGGCGGCGATGCGGACTACCGTGCACTGCATGCCGACCGACAAGCCCAGCCATCAGGTTGTCGTCCAGGCGACGGCGGCCACCGAGCGAACCATGCGCCCGCAGCGCGTGCCGGTAAACGTCTACGAGACCAGCGCCGCGCTGGTGATCATCTCGCCGTTGCCGGCCGTCACCGCCCAGGACGTCACGATCGAGCTGCATCCCGGAACGCTCCGGTTCTGGGCGAGCCTGCGCAGCGCGCCCCCGCGCGAATACCTCACCCACGAATGGGAGTACGGGGGCTTCGAGCGTGAGGTCGAGCTGCCCGAGGGCTTCGGTGGCGACGTCGAGGCGTCGCTCGCGAACGGGCAGCTCGCCATCCGCGTCCTCCGCGGTCGTACCGATCAGCGCGTCAGCATCAAGCCCAACGCGCTCTGAGTTCGCCTTCCTCGTCCGTTCAGAGAACGGGAGCGCGACCCGTCTCTCTCAGCACGACCGCGCCCAGCGCGCACACGACGATCGCCATGCCGATCACCTGCAGGGCGACGATGCGCTCGTCGAGAAAGAGCGCGGCGCTCACCGTCGCGACCACCGGCACCGCCAGGGTGAGGAGCGACATCGCCGCCAGCTCGACATGGTCGTGGGCCCAGCTGATCAGGAGATGGCCGAGCCCGCCCGAGCCGACGGCGAGCGCAGCGATCCTCGCCCAGTCACCCGCGCTGCCGGGGTCGATGCGCTGGCCCGACAACAGGGTCACCGGTGTGACCGCGACGGCCGCCACGAGCGTCATCCCCGCGAGGAACTCGAAGGCGCTCAGGTCGCGTCTCGCCTGCTTGGAGGCGACGAAGTACCAGGTCCACGCGAACAGCGCGCCCGTGGCGAGGAGGTCACCGCTCGGGCTCCACACCGGTGTGGCGGAGGACCCGAACACGACGACGGCGACGCCGCCGATGGCCACCATCGTCCACATGACTGCTCGCCCGGTGACCCGTTCGCCGAACAGCCTGCCGACGAGCAGCAGCACGAGCGCGGGTTGAAGCGCGCCGATGACGGTCGCGTTGGCGACAGTGGTGTGCTTGAGGGCGCTGAAGAACAGGACGATGTCGAGGCCGAACGCCAGCCCTCCCGGCAGGCACAGCCGCAGCAGCCGCCGGTTGTACCGACCCCCGCGTGCGTAGAACACCGCGGAGGTGACCAAGGCGCCGATCCAGAGGCGGTGGAAGCCGAGCACCAGGCCGTCGATGTCGCCGACGGCCTTGGCCACGACCGCGACCCCGCCCCACACCCCGACGGCGGAGAGCACCGCCAGCGACCCCGCCACCGGACGTCTCTCCACCACCGGGCGCGCCTGTCCGACATCGTGAGCGGCCACCGAGCCATCTTCGCGGCTCCGGCATCGGGGTGTTGCTTCGAATCAGACGTCGGCGATGAGCACAGTCAGTCTGTTCCGCGCAGCACACATCATGCCGATGACACGCTGAGCACGACCGCGGCGTCCTCGGTTGCGACTCGAAGGCGTGTCAGCAGCTCCACGGCGGTGGTCCGGGCGTCCACCGGTAGGCGCGGAAGGGGCCCTCGGGGCGTCCAATGGGCGACGATGGCGTGTGGGTCCCGTGTGTTCGTGAATGCCAGTGGGAACCGAGCGGCCACGAGCGCGTCGAGCTCACTTGAGATCCGCGGATCGTTCGTCGACTCACTCGTCGCTGAGAAGGGGTAGGCGAACGCTCGAGCGGTCACGCCCAAGCGCTCGGAGAGGGTGCGCCGGCTGATGTCGAGATCGCGACCCACGCGCGTGCGCCAGTGCCGGAAGCTCTCGGGCCTTCCGCTCGCCAGCAGCACGCGGTTGTTGAGCGCGGGGCCCGAGCGCCGACCCGGCAGCGCCGCCAAGACGTGTTGATTGTGGGTGTGCGACCCGATCTCCCACCGCCCGCTGTCGCGCATCGCCCGTAACTGACCCGACGTGAGGTAGTAGGAGGCACGGTCGTGGGCGATACGAGACGTGATCACGAACATCGCGGCGCGGAAGCCGTAGCGAGCCAGGATCGGATCGGCCGCGGTCCAAGCGCTCCCGACCCCGTCGTCGAAGGTCAGGAGGATGGGGCGCGGAGGGAGGACAACGGCTTCGCCGGCACGCACAGCTTCGACTTGGGCCAGGGAGACAGAATGGAAACCGGCTCCTCGGAGCATCGCCAGTTGTTGAGCGAAGTGTTGAGGCGAAACCACCGGCGACTCCGTGGTAGGTGAGCACCGGCACACCCGCGCGATAGTCCGGGATACCCATCGCTTTGGCGAAGATCGCGAAGCCCGGGGCCACCCGCGGCGCAGGAACCCGACGCTCGTCCGCTTCCACCGAGCGCACGAAGTCCACGCTGATCATCGTGAGCGCGACGAGGGCCGCGGTGGTGACCAAAATGCGGCTCAACCTAGACACGGCGGGTACCCCAGGAACCGTCGCGCACCCGAGCGAGCGCCCACAGCAGCTGCGCCGAGAAAGCCAGATAGAACAGCGTTCCCAGACAGGCGTAGAGCCACAGGCCATCTTTGCGGGCCGAGCGGTAGTAGAGGCTGTACGCCATGGCGACGAGGTAGAGCGCCATGGCGTACACGACCGGAAAGATGCCTTGGTGCCCAGGCATCCAACAGAAGTTCCAGAAAAGAATGAGCGGACTGAGGAGCCCCGTGAGGGCAGCTATGCCGATCGAGGGCAGCGCGATCGGGCGGGTACGCCAGATGTGGCCCATGAGCAGCAACCCTTCCCGGAGCCACGACTTCTTCCAGCGCAGCTGCTGACGGAAGAATGTCGCGTACTCGTCAGGAACCTTCGTCCACGACTCGGCCCGAGCGTGATAGCGCGTTCGCCACCCTGTCCGAAGGATCTGATTGGTGAGTGAACGATCGTCGCCGTAGGTGCACGCTGCGCCAAGGAAACGCTGGTGCTCCCACGCCTCGAGCACCGGAAGAACTGCGTCTCGACGGTAAGCAGCGAAACAGCCCGAGCAACAGGTCACGGCCCCGACGACGGACTCCGCGGCCTTGAGCAGCGCGTAAGAGATGAAGTACCGGGCCGCCTGTATGCGCGTGAGGAGGTTGTCTCCCGCGTTGCGTACATAGGTGATACCGGAGACCGCACCGACTCTGGGATCGGAGAACGCCTGGACGATGCGGCCGACCGCGGGCGGGTCTGGCGCCGAATCGGAGTCCACGAAGACGAGGATCTCGGCGCCGGTCGCTCGAATTCCCGTCGCCAACGCGGCCCGCTTGCCACGGTTTTCGGGTAGGTCGATGCACTGGACCGCCCTTCGCGAGCGTGACGCCGCCGCGACCATGCGAGCCCACGTGTCGTCGCTGGATCCGTCGTTGACACACACGATCTCCAGCTTGTCGACCGGATACTGGACCCCACAGCAGGCTTCGATCGTTTCGACGATCGCCCTGCCCTCGTTGAAAGCAGGCACGATGATGGCAACGGTTGGCTGAATCCCGGTGTCCTCCGGCGTGCGGTAGAGCGCCGCCAGGGTGAAGCGGGAGAGGACATAGCCGCTCACGACCAGCGTGTAGAGGCCTCCCATGCTGCGCCAGCTGTACCGATGCAGCCTCTCGAGCAGCGCCCAGCCAAGGATGGTCAGCACACCGAGCAACGCGATCGTGGCGCCATCACGGGAAAGGACCAAGAGCATGCGCGCGGCGGTCCCGACGTCAGAGCGGTGAGTTTCAATCGACCGCGAGCGCGCGCGAGGCGGCGACGAGTCGCAGCGGCAGCGTCGGCGATGATGATCGACCAGCGGCTCTCCACACGGCGTGGGTACCAACGCCGAGCCTCGTCGGTGGCGACGACGGATTGCCGACGTCCGCCGATGCCGAGGAAGCACGCCATCGGCGGGCGGTGGTTCCCCAAAATCCCTGAGAACTCCGACTTCATCGACCGACCGACGCTCGCGCGCTCGCCCCACCGTGACCCCCCGGAGCCCACCATCGACCCGCCCCGTCACATCGGCGTAGGAATCTAGTGATCGGGTTCCGGCCCCGCTAGAGGCTGACGACGCAGGGTCGACGCTCCGCGCGCGGTCGGGCGAGACTGTCGGTGTGAGCAGGACAAGGCTGGGCGTGATCGCCGACCCTCACCTCGCGCTCGAGCGGGTGGAGGACACCGGATGGCACAACCCGTTCCGGTTGGCCGACGCGCATGACCGGCTGGACGCGGCCCTGGGCCACCCGCTCCTCGACGGCACCGATGTGGTGGTGGTGCTCGGCGATCTCGCGCACTTCGGCGACCGCACGTCGCTTCGGCGCGTGGTCGACGCGGTGGCGTCCGCCGGTCGTCCGGCGCTGCTGCTGAGCGGCAACCACGACGTGTTGACGCCCGGAGCCCGGTTGGAGGACGAGGTGGTCGGCCGCGGCGCGGGACTCGTCGCGTCGCCGTTCGCATGCCAAGCCGAAGCTCCTGCGGTGAAGGCCTTCGCCGCGGCGGGCTCGGGGCTCGCGGTGCACGAGGTGACGGGCATGAGTGAGCGGCAGCTCCAGCCGTTCGACGTGAGCGGCCGCCGGCTGGCCGACGCCGATCCCCACGGGGGACTCGACGTGCTTCTCACCCACTTCCCGGTGTTGACGCTCGAGGACCGCTGCCGAGACGCGGAGCTCCTCTACTCGGGGCACCTCGGCATCCTGGCGCCGACCCCGTCGGTGTTGCCTGCGACCGACCAACCCGTCGTCGTCCTGAGCGGCCACCTCCATCTCCGCGGCGTCACGACCGAGGCGAACGTGCTCCAGCTGGTGTTCGCCGCGCTCGTCGAGCCGCCGTACGAGGTGGCCGTGGTCGAGATCGACGTCGAAGAGACGTCGATCGGCTACCAGTGCGCGTCGGTCGTCGAGCCCGACGCCGAACGGCTCCCGGTGCTCGACCCTCCGTCGGGTCGCTGGACGTTCGCACCGGACGCCGGTCGCTGGTCGGCATCGGCCTGAGGGGCGGATCGGCGCGATCGTGCCCCGGAACCGTGGGCTGTCTCAGGCACCGTCTTCGTCGAAGAGCGAGAGGCGGCTGAGCTCGGTTGGCGCGTCGGCCGGTGGGAGGACGCCGTCCTCCGCGGCCGCGATGGTGGGCTCGTCGAGGCCGAGGTGAGCGGCGAACGCGGTGCGGTCCATGCCCAGGCGGCCGCGCTCGGCCAGCACCGACGCCGCGAATCGGGGGAACGGATGCCCCTCGCCGGCGAGGCGGTCGGCCATGGCGCCGGCCAGGCGCGCCAGGTCGGGCCGCCACTGCCCCGACGGGTGCCGGTCGCGGGCTGCGTCGTCCGGCTGCATCGTCAGCCAGGTTGGCATGCTCACCGCAGGATGGGGAGCTCGGTGAGCCCGGCGAAGCGGGGCTCGCGCTCGGCCAGGACGCGGAGGCGGTCGAGCGTGCGCTTGACCACCTGACGGACGAAGGCGGGGTTGAGCCCGTAGTCGCGGGCGACGGTGACCGAGGGCGACGGATCGCCCGCGTCGGTCTGCAGCTTGACCTCGAGGAGGATGGCGCGGTCGCGCGGCTTCACCTTGCCGCGGTCGAACGCCTCGACGAGCAGCGCGCAGCCGTCGTGGCACGGGGCGAGCCGCTCGAACACCTCGAGGCCCTCGGGCTCGTCCCCGATCGCCCGGAGCTGCTCGGCGACTGCGACGTCGTGGTCGTCGAGCGGGTCGGCGTGCTGGCCGACCCAGCCCGCGGCGATCGCCGCCAGCCGCTTCACCGCCCAGTTCCACGGCAACGCCCCGCCCTCGGGATCCCACGCGCCCGCACCGTCGAGCAGCGCCAGGCACCCGTTGAGCACGAGGCCGTCGAGCTCGTCGGGCTCGACGTGCTGCACACCCAGGCGACGCAGCTCGCGTCGCATGAGCGCGGCGACGTGGTCGCCGTACTCGAGATAGAGCGTGAAGACCGCCGCCTGGTCGCCGCCGGCCATGCGGGCCATCACCTCCACCAACCGCTCGAACCGCTGTGTCTCCACTTCTCCGCTGCCCTTTCCCTTACCGTTCTCGTCCGGCAACCACTGACGAGATGAGCATGACAGGGGGGTGTGACAGCTACGGGCGGCGGCCCCGGCGTCAGGACGCCGGGCGCGGGACCGTGGGCGGAGGCGCCACCTCGGGGACGTCGATGGCCGAGCGGGCTCGCGAGAACACGAGTGCGTCCGCCAGGTTGCGGGCGTACCTGTCGCGTGCGTGCAGCGGTTTCAGGCCCCAGCGCCACTCGATCATGCGCAACACCGAGCAATGCTCGTACGGGCCCTTGTGCTCGACCCGCGGCGGTGCCCACGGACCCATGACGATGCACGGGACGCGGAAGCCCAGGCGGGAGTAGTCGGGATGCGGCCCGGAATTCGGATTGACGTTGTCGTCGCGCACGTTCGGTGGCGGCACGTGATCGTAGAACCCTCCGTGCTCGTCGAACGTGAGCACGAACACCATTCGGTCCCATTGCGGACTGCGCCGCAGCAGTTTATAGACCTCTCCGATGAAGGCATCGCCCACCTTGACGCTGCCGTGCGGATGCATGTCGTTCGACGTCCCCGTCAGCTCGGGGATGGTCCCGTACTCGGGGTCGACGAACGCGACGTTCGGAAGCGTTCCTGCCCGGGCATGCTCCTTGAACAGCTCGTACGGATGGCTGATGTCGTCGTAGCGACGGCTGGCGAACAGACCCGTCATCGGCTCGCTGAAGTAGTAGTAGCAACCGGAGAGGCCTGCGCCACGGACACGATCCCAGATGGCGACGTCCAACTTCGACAGCCGCGACCTGTCCGGCGGGGGCAGTGATTTGGCATCTTCGAGGTAGGGATAGATGCCCGTGTCGTCGACGTCCGTCGCCGCGCAGTGCTGATAGAAGCGGTTGGGCCACGTGGCACCGAGCACCGAGCAGAAGTACCGGTCGAAGGTGGTGTAGCCGCGTGCCAGCGTGGCGAGCACCGGAAGGTCGGCCGCCGTGTAGTAGCTGATCGGGTAGGTGTCGCCGACGGCCTGCGTCTTCAAGAACCCGTCACACGCCCCGCCGTTCCATTGTTGGGCGACGGCCGGCCAGTCGTGCCGGGGATCGCCATAGCGCCATCCCTGCCAGTCGGGAGCGACGGACCAGGTCGGCCGCGCCGCGCCGGAACTGTCGGCATAGGTGAGACCGGCCTGGCGTCCGTCCGCGCCCGGGAGCCAACCCAGTAGGTGATCGAACGATCGGTTCTCCATCATCAGCACGACGACCGTGTCGAACGGCGCCTCCGCTGGGGCGGGGAGCGGTACCCCTCGCGTCTGCCGCTTCGCTCCACTGCCCGTGCACGCCCCGAGCGCCACGGCCCCTGCAGTCGCCAGCGACCCGGTCAGGAAACGGCGACGACTGATGGGCTGCGGGTTCAGGTAGTCGATCGGGACCCCGCCGGCATGGGCGGACTCTACGGCATCGGTCGGTCGATCGGCCGGCCTCGTCTCCCTCAGGGTTCGACCCCGTTGCGTCGATGAAGAGGCGTGAAGCAGCGAGTGATCGCGGCGATGTGCGCCCTCACCGTCGTCACCGGCTGCGCCGGCGGCACCGGCAATCCGATGACCATGATCCGGGCCCTCGGGGCCGGATCCAGCGCCGACCTTCAGCCCGAGACGATCCCCGCGGCCGACTCGAGCGGGCCCCTTCAGGTCATCGGGGACAGCACCGCATCAGGTGGCGCCTATCTCGATCTCGATACCGTCACCCCGCCGCCCGCTCCGACGTCAGAGGCGTTCTATGTGGACAGCGTCAGCGGCGACGACAGCCTCGACGGTCGTAGTCCCGAGACGGCTTGGAAGTCGTTGGCCAGAGCCGGGACCGCCGCCGTGGCCCCCGGCGGGAGCCTGCTCTTCAAACGCGGCGGCAGCTGGACGGGCTCGATCACCATTCCGTGGAGCGGCGTCACAGTCAGCGCGTACGGCAGTGGGCCGTTGCCGCTCATCACGAACGGGTCGACCGCCGGCAGCATCGTTAACATCCAGGGTTCGAACAACCGCATCGCGGCGCTCGAGCTGCGCGCGACCAGCACGGCTCACGGCTACTTGTCGGGGTTCAACTTCTCGAGCGGCGCCAAGTTCAACACGCTGTTCTTCACCAAGACCAGCGGTCTCTACGCCGGGGTCTACGTGAACAGCGGCGCCACCAACAACAAGATCGTCGGCAACACGATTGGGCCCAACAGCATGATCAACGTGAACGTCAACGACGACTCGGGTGCCTTCGGAGTCTTGGTCTGGGGGGACAGCAACGAGATCGCCGGCAACGACCTGCGCGGCAACGTCGGCCTCTCGGATCGCTACGGCCTGGACGGATCGGCGGTCGAGATCTACAACGGCTCGCGCAACTGGATCCATCACAACCGGGCTTCCGGCAATCTGGCCTTCTCCGAGTTGGGGGTCGATCCGAGGCACGCCGTCACCGGCAACATCTATGCCTACAACCTCGTGACGTCCGATCTCGACCAGGCCAGCTTCATGATCACCCGCGGCCCGACCCGGGCCGACGGCACACCGCAACCCAACGGTCCGGTCAACGACACCCGGGTGTACGGGAACACCGCGTTTCTGACCGCGGCGACCAGCAAGGGCATGGTCTGCTACGCGCACTGCAGTCCGACCATCTTGACGTCGGAGAACAACATCCTGGTGGCCGGCCTCCACGCCCTCGAGTCCGACGGCAGCTTTACCGAAGGAAACAACATCTATTGGCGGGTTGGCGGTAGTCCCGCGACGACCTGGCCGATCTCGGCCAGCTCCCAGCTGGACGACCCGTTGTTCCTCGATGCCGGCAGCGACTTTCACTTGGCGGCCAACAGCCCGGCGATCAATGCCGGCACGCTCGACAGCCTGTCCAGCGGCTTCTTGTACGACCTCGACGACAAGAAGGTGCCGATCGGACCTCGGCCGGACATCGGCACCTATGAGTTCGGCAACCGCACGTGCGCCAGTCTGCCGAACCCCGCCAACGGTTTCGTGACCGGCGAAGTCGATCTGCCGGCGGCCGCGAACTACTTCATCTGGTCACGCATCCGTCCGGCCGACGTCGCCGGTAAGTCGTACTACGTGCAGGTCGACAGGCGGTGCAGCATCGAAGTCGGGGGGACCGACCTGGAACCCGGCGACTGGACCTGGGTCAACTGGCGCGACGGCCGGCTCGACGCGCCGGTGGCGATCGACAAGCTGACCGCCGGCCGGCACACGGTTCGGATCTTCGGTGCTGACCCCGATGTCGGCCTCGACCGTCTGCTCTTCACTACCGATGCCGGCTGCCGGCCCCGAACCGCGGACGACAACTGCGGCTGACACCCGAGGCCGCGACGACGTCGGACGAGCTCGACGCCGCACTACGAGAATCCTTCGTGAGCGCCGGCGAACTCGTACTTGGTCGGGTCGGGCGTCTTCATCGCCTCGCGGAAGCGGACGAACGACCAGGGCCACACCGCCGGGAGCCCGCGGTCGTCGAGGTACCAGCTGCGGCAACCGGTGACCCACACCGTGCGCTGCGCCGCCACCTCGCGCGCTCGCTCGAACTCCACCAACGCCTCGCGGGTCGCGCACACCTCCCGGCACTCGCCCGCCCGGATGCGCTCGATGAGTTGCATGACGTAGCGGGTCTGGAGCTCGGCAACCTCGATGAGCGAGAAGTTCCCGACGGGCCCGTTCGGGCCGTTCAACATGAAGAAGTTCGGGAAGTCGGGAATCGAGATCGACAGGTACGCCTCCGGGCGAGGGGTCCAGGCCTGTTCGAGCGTCGTGCCGTTGCGCCCGGCGATGGTCATCGGTCGCATGAAGGCGTCGGTCTTGAATCCCGTCGCGAGCACGAGCACGTCGAGCTCGTGGAGGCGGCCATCCTTGGTGCGGATTCCGCCGGGCTCGATTCGCTCGATGGCATCAGTGACGAGCTCGGCGTTCGGACGCTGGATCGCGTCGTAGAAGTTGGGAGAGATGATCAGCCGCTTGCATGCGGCGCGGTAGTCGGGACGCAGCCGCTGTCGTAGCTCGGGGTCGTGCACGTTGTTCTCGAGGTTCGCGAGGCACGCTTGCTCGACCAATTTGAGCTCGGCCGACTCCGAGTCGACGACGGCGTTGGCGAACAGGTCGAACATGTCCGACAGGTTCTGGTGTAAGTCCACGAGTCGTTCGGGCTGCGCACGAAATGCCGCCTGCTCCTCGTCGGAGTACGCCGGGTTCTCCTGGGGCATCACCCACTGCGCCGTGCGCTGGAACAACGACAACGCCGCAACGCGATCGACGATGGCCGAGACGATCTGTATTGCTGTCGATCCTGTTCCGATGATCCCGATCCGTGTGCCGTCGAGCTGAACGCGGTGATCCCACCGCGCGCTGTGGAACATCGCTCCCGCGAAGGTGTCGATACCATCGATCTCGGGATATCGCGGGTGGTGGAGCACACCCGTCGCTGCGATCACAACGTCGACGTCGTCGCGATTTCCCGAGGCCGTCGTGAGATGCCACTTGCCATCAGAGAACTCGCATCGGGTGACCGCGTCACCGAACCGAGCTCGTTGCAGGACGCCGTGCTCCTCGGCGACCCGCTCGAAGTACGCCTGGATCTCCGGACCGGGGGCGAACCGGCGACTCCACTCCGACGTGAGGGCGAACGAGTACGAGTACAAGTGAGACGGCACGTCGCACGAAAGGCCGGGGTATGTGTTCTCGCGCCACGTGCCGCCGACGCGGTCGGCCTTCTCGTACACCGTGAAGTCCGTGATCCCGGCCTCGGTCAGCTTGATCGCGCTGAGGATGCCGGCCATCCCTGCGCCGATCACCGCGCATCGCAACGGGCGCGCCTCGGGATTCATGCGTCTGAGTTCATCACACCGTCGGCGCGCGGCGCGAGAGGATCGGCAGGCTCACCGTTGCGGTGCCGCCGACGTGTTCGCCGAGCTCGTTCACCGCGCTGAACTCGACCTCGACGAGCCCGTCGTCGCCATTGCGTGACACATCGGTCACCGAACCGTTGTAGGTGAGGACGTGTCCCGGAAACACCGGCACGCCGAGGCGGATCGCGAGACGCTTCACCATCGCTTCGGGTCCGGCCCAATCGGTCAGGAACCGACTGCACCAACCGGTATCGGAGAGGATGTTCATGAAGATGTCGGGCGCGCCCTGCTCGTTGGCGTAGGCGCGGTCGTGATGCACCGGCATGAAGTCGCGCGACGCGATCGCGCCGGCCACGATCCGCGTCGCGCTCATGTCGATCATGAGCGCCGGGAGCACGTCGCCGACCGAGATCGTGTTCCAGTCGAGCGTTTGGATGTGGCGGCTACTCATCGGTTCGCCGTCCTCGTGGCCTGAACTTCAGAATCCGAAAGCGCTGGCGACCGACGACCTCGCCGTTTCCGACGGTGTAGTTCGTCACCCACGTCACGAACCGCCCAGGCCCGAGCCGGGTCTGCTTCTCCGGTGAGACCGACTCCAGCACCGTCTCCGCCGACACGATCTCGCCGAGCCGCAGATAGCGCTCGATCTCGAACTCGGAGTTCGTCGCGAGCGTGCCGACGAGACCGGCCTCGTCCAGGACCGTGAGCACGAACGCACCCCCGCGCTCCACCGGAGACCCCCCACGCTCCGCGATGCCCGTGATCGTCGGTGTCGCCATGGCCCATGTCTGCAACATCAGCGGCGGCGCCACGATCCCACCGAACCGGGTGTCCGCCGCGTACTGCGGATCGACATACACCGGGTTGTGATCCTCGAACGCGGCGGCCCAATGACGGATCATCGGCTGGTTCACCGGATCCGGTGCGACCGAAGGTCCGCCCGCCCCGAGCGGCTTGCCGACCAGCGCCGCGAGCTGCTCGTCAAGCGTCATGTCGAGCAGTGCTAACGGTTTGCGCGCCGGCCGGCCGCTACCGGCGTCGTGGGCTCCGCCGCGGCCGCCGCGGCGGGCGCGGCAGCCGCGACGTCGGGGGGCGCTTCCACGCTGATGCGGGGGACGAGTCGATCGAGCCACTTGGGCAGCCACCAGTTGGCGTTCCCCAGCAGTTCCATCGTCGCGGGCACGAGCACCATGCGGACGATGGTCGCGTCGATGAAGATGGCGGTGGCCAGCCCGAGCCCCAGCAGCTTGAGCACCCGCAGATCCCCGAGGACGAACGACACGAAGACCGCGATCATGATGGCGGCCGCCGCGGTGATCACCCGAGCGGTCGAGGCCAGTCCGTCGGCCACCGCGGTGGCGTTGTCGCCGCTGACGAGGTACTCCTCCCGCACCCGCGAGAGCAGGAACACCTCGTAGTCCATCGACAGGCCGAACAGAACGGTGAACAGCATCATCGGCACCCAGAACTCGATCGGGCCCGGCCGGCCGATCCCGACCACGGTGCGCAACCAGCCCCATTGGAAGATGGCGACGATCACCCCGTAGGCGGCGCCGATCGACAACAGGTTCATGATGCCGGCCTTGACCGCGACCAGCACCGAGCGGAACACGGTCAGCAGCAGGAGGAACGACAGCACGATCACGGCCGCGACCATGACCGGCAGACGCCTACCAACGTGGTCGCTTGCGTCGATCGCAATGGCGGTGACGCTCCCGACGTGCACCGCCAGGCCCCGCTGCTTGATCTCCGATCGGAGCCGATGGACGAGCTGCTCGGTCGAGCGGTCCTGCGGCGCACCCTTCGGGATCACCGGCACTACGGCGGCGTTGCCCGCCGCATTGATGTTGGCCGGCGCCACGAAGGCGACGTCGGGATCAGCGCGAAGGGTGGCGGCGAAGCTGGTCACGGTGTCTTGGTTGGTGGTCCCGGTGAAATCGGCCGCCAGCAGCACCGGGCCGTTCGAGCCGGCGCCGAAGCCTTTAGCCAACAGGTCGTAGGCGCGCCGGGTCGTCAACGACGTCGGGTCGTTCCCCTGGTCGGCGACGCCCAGGTGAATCGAGAACATGGGAACCGCGATGGTCACCAAGACCGCCAGGCTTATGCCGGCCATGAGCCACGGCCGCTTCTGGATCTGGCGGCTCCATCGGAACGCCGCCGTCTCGCGGTGGTGACGACGCTTGTGCTCCTTGGCGGCCAATTTCGTGCCCGCGAACCCCATGATCGCCGGCACGAAGGTGACCGACGCCAGCATCGTCATGAGCACAGCGAGCACGGCGCCGATCGACAGGCCGTAGATGAAGTTGATGCCCATCAGGAACATGCCGAGCAACGAGATGATGACGGTGCAGCCGGCGAAGAGCACCGCCCTGCCGGCTGTCGTGAGCGCGAGCACGTTGGCGTTCTCGGGGTCGAGCCCGTCGTGGAGACCCGTCCGATAGCGCACGACGATGAACAGGGCGTAGTCGATGCCAACGCCGAGCCCGATCATGATGGCCACGTACGGCGCAAACGACGGAACTGTGATGACGTGACTGAGCAGGGTCACGAACACCAAGCCGATGCCGACGCCGAAGATGGCGGCCATCACTGGAAGGCTCATGGCCAGCAACGAGCCGAAGGCCACGAACAGGATCACGATGGCGGCCAGCAGACCGATCCCCTCGGTGGCACCCATCGGCGGCTGAAGCGCCCGGGCCACGACCGGACCGCTCAGCTCGACCGTGAGCCCCGGGACCTTCACCTTCTTGACCGCATCGATCAGGGGCTGGGCCGCCTTGGCCGGCAGGTCGCCCGCCTGCTTGTCGAAGGTGACGGTCGCGTAGGCGATGGAGCCGTCTGCGCTGACGCGGCCGACACCCTGGTAGGGCGTGTCGATGGCGACGACGTGGCCGACCTTGCCCGGCCCGACTTCGGCAAACAGCGCGTCCATCGCGCCGCGCACGTCGGCGTCGTTGACGCCCCGGGGTGAGGTGAACACGATGTCGGTGGTGTCACCGGCGCGGGCCGGAAAGCGCTCCTTCAGCAGATCGAAGGCGGCGATGGAGTCGGAGTGGCTCCCGCTGAAGTTGTCGCTGAACGCGCTGCCGATCACCCCTCCCAGCGCGTTCAACACGACGAAGCCGACGATCCACAACAGCACGACGAGGCGGCGGCGGCGGTAGCACCAGCGTGCCAGTCCGGCGAGAGTCATGGAGTCTCCTTCGAGAGAAGCGAACGAACGATACGGCGGGGGGCGTTGCGCAACGAGATCGGCGGGCGGCCGAAGAGCTCCTGGAACACCGCCTCGCGCCAGCTGCCGATCAGCATGAGCGTCAATGCCGTGCAGTCAGCGTCGGGGCTGATTCGGCCCAGCGCCTTCTCCCCTTCGAGGTACGCACTGATGCCGCGATGGGGACGGTGCGGGCCTTTGTCCGCAGGCAACATCACCGCCTTGAAACGAGCCAACAGCTGTGGGTCGGCCGCCACGCCCGCGACGAGCGGGAACATGGCCTGTTCGAACGCGATGCCCGCTCGCGTGACCCGCTCCAGGTTGACGGCCACGCTGCGGCGTCCGGGAACGAGGTCGGTGAGCACCGCGACGAAGTCGGGGAGGCGCGCGTCGATGACCGCCATGATGAGCTCGAGCCGGTCGGCGAAGTGGTTGTAGATGCTGCCTTCGGACCGCCCCGCGATGTGCGCAACGACGACACCCTCGCGCTGAACAACCTCCTCGGCGGCCGCGAGAAGGCGCTGGCGGGTCTCGGCTGCTTGCACCACTGCCGCATTCTGAGTGAGCACTCATTCAGCTGTCAAGGCGGCCATCGTCACCACTGCCCACGCGCCCGGGCGAAGGCGCGCGGCCGCGGGTTCGTCTCAGCCGACGCGGAGGTAGGGTCGGGCGACGTATCCGCCGAGGGGGTTGCACGTGGACTTGGGGTACACGTGTGGGATCCGGCTCCACGCACGGCGAGGCCGGAGAACGCAGTCCAGTCGGGAGGTCAGCGGCGGCGGCCCCGCCCGGCGCCTCTTGGTTCGTAACGCGGTGCCGTTGTGCGTGCTCGTCATCACTTTTGGTGGTCTCCTCGCGGCCTGCGATCCCCCACCCGCGATCGGCTTCGGCAAGAGCACGCTCCAACGCGCGTCGTCGGTGACTCCGACCTCGCTGCAGTTCGGACCGGACGGCCGGCTCTACGTCGCCCAGTTCAACGGCATCATCAAGATCTACACCGTGACGCGCTCGGGCGCGAACGCCTATCAGGTGACGGCCACCGAGGTCGTCAACCCCGACGTGACCAAGCGGCTCATCACCGGCATGCTCGTCGTGGGGTCGGCGACCAATCCGGTGATCTACGTGTCGTCGAGTGACCCCCGCAGCGGCGGAGGCAGTGGCGGCCAGCTCACGGATCTCGACACCAACTCGGGCGTCGTCTCGCGTCTCACGAGAGCCGGCTCGTCGTGGGCGCGGCTCGACCTTGTCCGCGGGCTTCCTCGTTCACAGGAGAACCACGCGTCTAACGGCCTCGCGCTCGATCCCGCCTCCCACACCCTCTACCTGGCCCAGGGGGGGAACACCAACAAGGGCGCCCCGTCGCACAACTTCAACTTCTTGCCCGAATACGCGTACTCGGCCGCCATCCTCAAGATCGACCTCGACGCCATCGGCAACACCACCTACGACCTGCCGACGCTGGTGAGCGAGCGGTACCCCAACCTGTCCGGGCCCTTCGGAGGCGACTTCGGGCGCCGGCAGGCGAAGCTGGTACCCGGTGGGCCGGTGCAGGTGTACGCGCCTGGTTTTCGCAATCCGTACGACCTCCTCATCAGCCGGGCCGGCCGGATGTACACCACCGACAACGGGCCCAATGCGGGCTGGGGTGCTGTGCCGGTGGGCGAGGGTCCCGGAGGGAAGTGCACGAACCAGTCGAACGAACCGGGAGACACTCAGGCCGACACGCTGCACCTCATCACCGGTCAGGGCTACTACGGCGGACACGCCAACCCGACACGAGGCAACCGGGCCAACACGTTCAACGACTCCTCGCCTCAGTCTCCGGTGCCAGTTGCGAATCCCGTCGAATGCGACTTTCGGGGAACCACCGCGAAGCACGCGCTCACGAGCTTCAGCACCGCCACGACAGGGTTGACCGAGTACACCGCGTCGAACTTCGGCGGTCAGATGAACGGCGATCTCCTCATCGCCGACTACTACGACAACGTGTTGCGGGTGAAGCTCAACGCCAACGGCGACGGCGTGACTCTGAAGCAAACACTGTTCTCCAACGTGGCCGCGCATCCCATCGACGTGGTCGCGCGGGGCGACGCCGACACGTTCCCGGGAACCATCTGGATGGCAGATATCACGAGCGGCGCGATTTGGGTGTTCGAGCCCAACGACTACGGCGGTGTGCAACCGCCGGCGTGCAGTGGTTCGTACAACACGTCGATCGACGAGGATCACGACGGATACACGAATGCGGACGAGATCGACAACGGCACCAACGCCTGCTCCGCGGCCGACACACCTCACGACTGGGACGGAGACTTCGTCTCCGACCGCAACGATCCCGACGACGACAACGATCGGGTGGCCGACACCGCCGACGCCTTCGCCATCGACGCGGCCAACGGCTTGTTGACCCGGGTGCCCGTCTCGTACACGTGGGACAGCGGCGGCGCGAACGCGAAAGGCATCCTGAACCTCGGCTGGACCGGTTTGATGTCAAACGGCCACTCCGATTACGCGAGCCTCTACGATCCCACGCGGATGACAGCGGGCGGAGCGGCGGGAGCGATGACGGTCGACAGCGTCCCCCCGGGTGACGCGTACGCCGGTTCGAACAACCAGCAGTACGCGTTCCAGTTCGGGCTCAACACCCAGCCGTCGAGCACCGGCACCTTCACGGTCCACACCCGGCTGATCGGGCCGTTCGCAGGTCTGACGCCTCAGGGGAGCCAATCGATGGGCGTCTTCATCGGCGCCGGCGATCAGGACAACTACGTCAAGCTGGTTGTCACGGCCAACGGTGGTTCCCCCGGCGTTCAGTTCCTCAAGGAAACGAGCGGCGTTGTCTCGAGCCGCCCGGTCGCCCCGGTGACCATGCCGGGGCCTGACAGCGTCGACCTCTTCGTCACCGTCGACCCGGTTTCGAGCACCGTGCAGCCGCGCTACCGCGTCACGACGGGGGGAGTGGCAAGTCCGCTCACCACTCTCGGATCGACCTCGGCGATTCCCTCCGACTGGCTTGCCAGCACCACTCGGGGGCTCGCCGTCGGCGTCATCGCCACCTCGTCCGGGGCGCAGCCGTTCCCGGCGACGTGGGATTTGATCGAGGCGACTCCGGGGAACCCCACATGAGCTCGGGAGGAGCCCGGAGGGCGCTGCTGCTTCTGGCTGTCACCGCGCTGGTGGCTTCCGCATCCGCGTGTGACGCCGACCCCGCGACCTGGAAGAGATCCACACCGAGCGGCTTCGCTCGTCAAGAGGTCTCGTTCGTCTATCTGCCGAACACCGGGACGTTCCTTCTCGCCGGTGGACGCAGCACCGTGCAGGAGTCGTACAACCCGTTGACCGATTCGTGGAAGACCGTCGCGCCGCTCCCGGCCCCGCTCGACCACGTGCAGTCCGTCGAGCTCAACGGCCTCGTGTACTACGTGGGGGGCCTTCTCGGCTGGCCCTCACCGGCGTCGGGTTTCGTTTACGTCTACGACCCCAGCACCGATCGCTTCAGCACCGCGACCCCGATGTTGCACGGGCGCAAGCGGGGCGCGGGCGCCATCGCGATTCATAACGGGAAGATCTACGTCGCCGGGGGCCTCCACGCCGGCGTGGCCGTCCCTTGGTTCGACGTGTTCGACCCGGCGACCGGGCGCTGGGCTGCGCTGCCCGACATGCCCCGTTCCCGCGACCATTTCCAGGGAGCGGTCGTGGGTGACCGCTTCTACGCCATCGGGGGCCGCCGCACCTCGATCGATGCGACGGTCACGGCGAACGACGCCTTCGACTTCACCACTGGTAGATGGGTGACCGGGCTGGCGCGATTGCCGACTGCGCGCGGCGGGTTCGCGGTCGCGGTGCTGGGCAAGGAGGTTCTCGTGATCGGTGGCGAGGGGGGCGGGCGGGTCTTCGACACGGTGGAGTCGTACGACACCGTCCACGACTCGTGGAGGACCCGCCCCTCCATGCCCACTGCGCGCCATGGTGTGCAAGCGGCTGTCTGCGGCACCGATGTTCGCGTGGTCGGGGGTGGCAAGGTGCAGGGCGCGGGTGCGCCGACCAACGCGGACGAGGTGCTGGTCAGCGGCGCGGCGCCGACATGCGGGTGAGCGGCGCCGAGTCGGCGCGCACCACGACGCGGTCCAGTATCGGATCCACCTGCGCGCGTACCCAGAACGGTCGACGGCCTCGTAGGTGCAGCTGGTGCCACCCGTAGCCGGGTGCGAGCACGTGCAAACCTGATCGCTCGGACCGAAAGGCGAATCGCTGCTCGTAGAGCTCGGACGCGCGCGGATCGCACGTGGGTCCGACCGCAACTCCCACCCGTAGGTAGCCCTCGCCCACCGCGAGAACGGTCGACGCCGGAAGCACGCCCGCCGATCGCGGACGGGCGAAGGTCCAGACCGCCTCGTAGCTCTCACCCGCCGAAGACGCTCGGTCGAGGATCACGGTTTTCGATGTCGGCAACTCCTCGCCCGATCCCGCGGTCTCGTAGGCGGTGAGGCAAGAACCCGCACTCGGGCTCCGCACGACCGCGTGCACCACGATGAGCGCACCGCGAGAGCGCGTGATCCGCGTCAGCTCGAGCGTCGGGGAGAAGAGCTGCGCGCCGGGTGGGAGCGCCGCGTCGAGTCGGTACGGCACGCGGGTCGGCATTCGATCGAGGAAGTCGATGTCGGGGGGCCCGAGGTCACTGGCGAACACGACACGTCCGGTGAGGGGAAGCTCGTCCTGCAAGAACGGCGTGCGGCTGGCGGCGCCCTCGTTGGGTCGCTCGGCGAGGAACACCACCGCGCGTCCCAGCTTCGCGACAGGGATGGCCTTCGACGCCGCCCGCAGGTCATCGGTCGTCTCGACGTTTCTCGAGATCTTCGGCGGCACAGTCGCCGCCGTGATCGCCACCATGACTGCGGCCAGACCTCCCATCACCGTGACTTCCACTCCAGTTCCGCGCCATCGGTCGAGCGGCAGGCGATCGAGCCCGCGTCCGGCGAAGACGACGAGGGGCACGATGACCGGCACGTGGTAATAGGGCCCCAGGCTCGCCAGCCCGGGGAACACGTGGGCCATCGTGAACGGGCTCCAGAAGAAGAAGTAGCCCGCGGGGATGGTCAGGGTCACGGCCGCCACGGCCCAAGCGCGCGAGCCGATGGGGCGGCTCGTCGCCAGCCCGATGACCGCCAGCGCGACGAGGACGATGCCACCGAACGACCAGCCGGGAAGACTCCAGAGGTTGTCGAGCGCACGAACCGCCGCGTGTGGCCCGTAGTGGAACGTGTTGTCGTCAAAGGTGCCGCGTCGGCCGAAGCCGAAGGTGTCGTACCGGCCGGTGACGTTGTACGGCGGTCGCCAGGGACTGCCCATCGTGTGGAAGTTGTAGAGAAGCGCCGTGCACAACGGGGGAGCAGCCCCGGCCGCGACCAACCCGGCCCGCCGCACGAGCGCCCGGAGCGAGTGGAGGTGGGTGGAGGCCAAGAGCACCGCGAAGGGCGCCGCGAACAGGAGCGCGTCGGCCGGTCGTGCGAAGACGGCGACACCGAGGGCCGCGCCGGCGAGGACCAGGCGACGGTTCGATCCCGTTCGCATCCCGGAGAGAAGCAGAACGGCGAACGCGAGCTCGAGCGTCAACTGAAAGAGGTACGGAAGGACCGTGCCGCTCTGGAGGATGGCGACGGGGGAGAGCAGGAGCAGTCCGGCCGTGAGAATGGCGGCTCGGCGGCTACGGAAGAGCTCGAAGCTCAACCCGTACACCAGGAGCACTGCCGTCGCGTAGGTGAGAGCGGGAGCCGCGTGCCGACTCCCGAACAGCGTCTCACCGATCGCGATCACGGCCGGCCACGGCGGGGCGTACTTCATGACGATGCGACCACCACGCACCCCGGCGGCCCAGGGTCGGACGAATTCCGCGTGCTTGGCCGGCAGCGTCAGGTGTCCCTGGCGCAGCATCTTCGCCTGCAGGACGTACATGGGCTCGTCGTGGTTCAGCGAGTAGAGCGGGAAGAGCGATCTCGAGGTCAGAAGCGAAAGGCACAGGGCGAGACCGACGAGCACCGCCAATGCCACCGCGGAGGATCGAGTCGCGCTGCGGTGCCGCGGGCGACGAGAGATCGCGTTCGCGCCGCGCCGACGGCGCGCTCCGCGGGTGGGGGGCCACGAGCCTCCTCGTCGCATGGTCGCCTCCCCAGGGCCGTTCGAGGATGCCTGTCTACCCGCGACCGCCCGGGCGATGCCCCCCGGGCAAGCGCGTTGGCGCCCACGCTCGCCGGCGCCCAGCGACCCCGATCGGTGCGCTGTCACTTCGCGTGCTACTCCGCGCGCAGAGTGTCGGCTGGTCGCAACCGGAGCACTCGCCATGCCGGCACCGCGGTCAGCACTCCGGTGGTGGCCACGGCGACGAAGAGGAGCACTTCGATCCACGACCAAGGCGCAACGGTCCGCACGACGACGTGGGCCCGGTTGGCGATCGGTGTCCAGACTCGTTCGCCGGCGCGGAGCCCGACGGGCACGCCGACGGCCACGGCGACGCCGACAATGGTCAACGCGTGGGCGCCGAAGATGGCTCCGCTCGCCCGAGGGGTCATGCCCAGCGTTCGAAGCGTTCCCAGCTCCCGAGTGCGAAGCCGTACCGAGACGACCAACGCATGTCCGAGCGTCACCAGACACAGCAGACCGACGAACGCCGCGAGGTAGCGGGGAAGCACCTCGACGTCCCCCAGGTTGTTGACGGCCGCCGGCTTGAGGGCGTCTTCGTTGGTCAGCACCTGCAGGCCCGCAGCCGACAGCTCTTGGTCCGCGGCGTGCGCGTCCACGCCGCGCGCCCACCGAAAGGCGACCTGGTAGAGCGCGTCCGTATCGTGGACGTTGCCGAGGAGGCGGTCGGCACCGCTCGCGGTGAGCGCGACCCCGTCGTCGTGCGCGAAGTCGCCCTCGGGAAAGAGCACCGAGCCGACAATATGGAACTCGGCCGTACGTCCGGTGCCGCGCAGCTCGATCCGATCGCCAACGTCCTTGCCGAGGTGATCCAACGTAGCGGGGCCCAAGGCCACCTCGTCGGGTTGGTGCGCGATGCGTCCACGCACAACCGACGCGCCCAGCTCTCCGCGCCTGATGTCATATGCCAGAGCCGTCAGATCGCCCGCACCGACCGCCGACTGACTGCCGGCGCCGACGGCCGAGATCGAGAAGCTGACCTGGATGCCCGCGAGCATCGCCACTCGGTCGTCCTTCTCCAGCAACGGAAGGGCGCGGTCGTAGACGTCCATTGACTTGCCGCTGTCGATCACCCGGCTCGTACCTTGACCGGTGAGCGATGGATCGGTCTGTAGCCGGGCGATCGAGGCGCTCACCGAGAGCGCCGCCACGACTCCGACGACACCGGCTGCCACCACCGCGAGCGCGCCCCGACTGGTTCGGCCTCCGCGCGCGGTCTCACCGAAGAGCGCATACCGAACACCGAGCACCAGGGCCAGCGGACGGCGAAGGGGAAGAGCCCGGACCGCGGGTCGGGCCCTCTCGGCCTGCGGCGAGGCGGCTCGTTGAGCGGCGAGTGCGATCGTGATCAGGCCGACGACGATGGAACCGGCGAGCGCGCCGAGGACGAGACCGGTGTCGAGCACGACGGAGCGGGGCGTCGGATCGACGCGGCGGGCGAGGCCCACGAGAGCCAGGGGCGAGGTGAACACGCCGGCGAGGAGCCCGACGGCGATGCCCATGGCCATCCACGGCGCGGAGACGACAACCGCGGCTGACATGAGCTGCGTCTTCGTCCAGCCCAGCGCCACGAGCGTCGCCCGATCGCGCAGCGCGAGGAGCGAGAGGCGGAGGAGAGCAAGGGCGGTGGCGATCGCACCGGCCAAGGCGACCGCCGCGGCCACCAGCCGCAGCGCGGTGGCGATCGTGCCGAGGCCGTCGTCAGTGGCGGCATCGTCGCCGAACGGGGACGGGTCGACCTCGGCGCCCGCAAGACCGGACAGGGTGCCTCGGCGAGCTTGGCGCAACGCCTCCTCCGAGAGCCGGGCGGCGACGCCGGCGTGGACGTTGAGCTGTCCGCCGTAGCGTTCGACGAACGCTCGGCTGAGGTAAAGGAGGCCCTTCAAGCGCCCGAAGTCGGCTGGCGTGCGCGTCAGGCCGACCACCTCGACTCGAACCCGCGGGCCGTCCGGTCGCCCGGGATCACCCCCGTTGTTGGCCGCATCGACCCACTTGGCAGTCATCGACTCGAGCGTGATCCTGTCGCCGACCCCAACGCCCAGGTCGGCTGCGAGCTTCTCGCTGACGGCGATCTCGTCAACGCGCCCGGCATCGACGGGACGACCCTTGGTGATGAGCGCCACATCCATGGCATGAGCGCTCTGAGGTCCGAGCGGCGCGACGGGGTAGAGGTTGTAGTCGGGGAAGTAATCGGTCCCGGCGGGGCGCACGAAGAGCTCGGCTTCTGCCCCTGCGTCCTTTACGCCGGCGATGGCGTCGACGGCGGCGACAGCCTCGGCTGGGGGGCGCTGGGTGGTGGGATCGAAGAGGATCGCGTCGCTCGCATGCGTGGCGGCACGCAGGCGATGAAACGCGGTCTCGGACCGGGCCGAAGCGGTGAGCGTGGCCACGGTCGCGGCAACGGCCGCCGCTGCGAGTCCGGCAACCACGACGTGCGACCGCCAGCGCACTCGCCACTCGGCGCGTGCGAAGACGAAGAGAGACGCAAGTCCACGGGCGCGACCATCGCGAACCCTCACAACCCGCTTCACCCGAGCATCGACTCCTGATTCGCGCCGTGGGTCAGTTCATCGACGACAAGCGCTACGCGCCTGTACGCAGTCGCTGGATCACCTCACGCAACTCGGCGTCGGGGTCGAGGCCGAGCGCGACGCGACCGATGTACTCGAAGGCCTCGTTCGGCGAGAGCGGTTGCATGAAAGGGCCGGCTCGGACGTCGCGGTACATGCGCGACAACGGACTGTCGGCAAGGTAGCCAAGCCCGCCTGTAAGTGCCATCGCTCGATCGACGACGTCAGTAGCCGCTCGGTTCACGACCAGCTTCGTGCACTGCCACTCCTTCATCATCGCGTGCACATCGTCGATGGTGAGCTCGTTGTCCGGCCGCTCCAAGTACGAGTCGATCAACTCGGCCGTGCGCGCCAGCGTCGCGCGTGCCGAAGCCAGGCCAACCTCGATCTCGGCCATCTGAAACTGCGTAGCCGGCCGTTCAGCCAGCAGCACGTCAAATGGCTTCTTGCGCGTCGTCTTGGCGATGTTGGCGACGAGATCGCGGGCCGCTTCGGCGATGCCGAGGAACGCGCCGATGAGTGGATAGTTGACCGCGGTGACGCTCGGCCAGCCTTCAGCTGTGAACGTCCCGAGCGGGTTACCGAGAAGCATCATCTCCTCGGGCACGAAGCAGTCGGTGAACACGACGTCGTGGCTGCCCGAACCCCGCATCCCGAGCGCGTCCCAGTTGCCCCGCACATCCATGCCCGCCGCCCCGCGCAGCACGATGGCCGTACCCGAGCGGTACCACCCCTCACCGTCGGGCACGCGGAGAACGACTGAGACCGAGTCGGCGATGTCGGAGTTGGTGGCGAAGACCTTGTGACCGTTGACCTTGTAGCCACCCTCGACCGGGGTCGCCTCGGTGAGGGGAAAGACGAACGAGTTGCCCGACTCGGTACCGGCGCCGGACAGCACCACTTGCGACCGCCCGAGCAGCGGAAGGAACCGGGCGACGCCCTCTCCGACCGCCGGGTCGCCGGCTGCCATGCCCTGTTGCCACGCCCGCGCCACGAGCCACACCGCGCCGATGTGCATGTTGGCGGATATAGCGCTCGCACCACAGCCGCGTCCCAACCGCGAGATCGCCACCGTGATGTCGTGCACGGACTCGACGCCCAGGCCGCCGAACTCCTCTGGGGCGCACGCGGCGAGAAAGCCGCTCTTCTTCATCGCGTCGATGTTCTCTACGACGTAGCTGTTCTCGCGGTCGTGCAGCTGCGCCCGCGTCGCGAAGTCGGCCGCGTGCTCATCGGCCAACTCGACCATCCGCGCGCCCGCCTTGGTGCGCGCCTCGAGCTCGAAGTCCACCACGCCGCCTCCCCGTTCCGACGCCAATGCTACGTGAGTCGGCCGATGGCGCGTCGACGCGGTGTCAGGCGCGCGCGAGGGCGGGCTCGGGGAACACCGGGAGTTGACTGAGGCCACGGAGGACGAGGCCGTCGCCGTGACCCCAGTGCAGCTGGTCGATGGGAATGGCGAGCCGCAGCTGCGGGAACCGGTGCAGCAGTGAGCCGAGTGCGAGCTGGCCTTCCATGCGGGCGAGCGGCGCACCGAGGCAGAAATGGATGCCATGTCCGAAGGCGAGGTGTCGCGCGTCCGTCCGATCGATGTCGAGCTCTCGGGGATCTGTGTAGTGGTCGGCGTCTCGGTTCGCCGACGCCAGGTTGATGATGACTTGCGCACCGGCCGGAATCGTCACGCCGCCGATCTCGATGGGCTCGAGCGCATAGCGGAACGTCGCATGGGGAACGGGTGCGTCGTAGCGAAGCATTTCCTCGACCGCAGCGGAGATCTTGCCGGGGGCCGCGCGCAAGGCGGCGAGCTGTTCGGGATGGTGGAGCAGGGCGACGACGCTGTTGCCGATGAGGCTGGCGGTCGTGTCGTGCCCCGCGACGATCAGCTGGAAGATCGTCGAGAGCAGTTCCTGTTGATCGAGGTGTTCGTCGCCGTCACGCGCGCTGATCAAGGCACTGACGAGGTCATCGCCCGGAGTGTCGTGCTTCGCCTCGACGAGCAGGGTCAGCATTTCGACCACCGCGTCTGACGCGCGCTTGGCGTCTGCGTACTCCTCCGGTGTCGAGGTGGGCGCGAGCAGTGCGGTGAGCTCGCGCCCCAAGACCGCGCGCTCGGCCTCGGGTACCCCGAGTAGCTCGCAGATGACGGTGAACGGGAGGGGGAACGCGAACGACTCGACGAGGTCGACCCGACTCTCCGGCCCTCGTGCCGCGACGTCATCGAGCAGGTCGTCAACGATGGTCTGGACGTGTGGACGCAGGCCCTCGATCCGGCGAACCGAGAACGCGGCAGCGACCAGGCGACGTAATCGGGTGTGATCGGGTGGATCGACCACGAGCATGTGCCGGGCGAACGCCGGCCCGGGGAGACCCTCGGCCACCACCTCCCCGCCCGAGGCGAGCGCGGCCTGCATGTCCTTGGAGAGCCGCGGATCGTTCAGCGCCACCCGCGCCTCGGCATGACGGACCACCAGCCACGCCTGGTGTCCGTCGGCGAGCGTGACCTGGTGTACCGCGCCGAGCCGACGGACCTGGGCGAACAAGGGGAACGGGTCGTCACGGTCGTAGGCGCCCCACGCTGCAAGCGCCTGGTCGACGGTTGTCACTGCACCCTCCGCGCTTCCATCGTTCCGTGGAACCAGGTCTCCGCGCGACCTCAACTCGGCGGCGCGAAGAGTTCGAGCGCGATGTTGTCGGGGTCGCGGAAGGAGAGCCCGCAACCGTATGACGCGTCCACGATCCCACCATGTGAGATTCCCATCTCGTCGAGGCGCTTCTGCCACTCTTCGAGCTCGGAGCGGTTGGCGACGCCGAAGCCGACATGGTCGAGCCCGGGTCGGAGCTCGCTGAAGGCGTCGCTGCTCTCGGGTTGAGAGTGTTGGTGGATCCCGAACAGCGTGGGGCCACCGAGTAGCCAGACGACGTGGTGGAACGGGCCGGTGTCCTCGTCGAGCACGGGCTTGGC